>JAKFUJ010000031.1 GCA_021732805.1 Betaproteobacteria bacterium
AGTTTCGGATCACCGCCACCATCTTCGACCAGCGGCAGCATGCCTTTGCGCGAAGGGTCGTCGGCATTTGCCGTGGTGTGGCGCACGGAAGTGAAGTCATGCTCCACAGTCAGCGATCTCAGGCGGGTCTGTTGTTCGGGAGGCAGCTTGCGCCAGGCAAGGCGGTTGGACACCAGTTCAAACTCGCCGCCGTAAGCCGGGAACTCGCGGATCGCCATCAGCGTCGCGTCAGCCGCCTTGTTCCCGGCGAGATTGCCGACGTGGTGCCAGCGTGACTGGCCTGCCGGCCCGGTCGGACCCTGGGCCACGAATTTCTTGATGTCACTGCAACCCTGTCCCAGTGATTCGCCGATCTGCCTGAGTTCGTCATCGCTGACAGTGGCGCCGCGAACCACCACCAGATCATGCTTCGCCAGCAATTTGCGCAGGGTCTGATGGACGGTTGCTGCCGATTCATCGGCGACGCGAATTTCCACGCTGCGCGGAATGACGGTAATGGAGGTGGTCATTGAAATATCCGGCGAATAATGACTTCGTGAACGACGCGCAGCGAGCGGCTGGCCCAGGGGTAACCGCGATGCGCCACCATTTTCATGTCCCACAGGATCAGGTCATGGGCACGCGCCTGATGCAGATGGCAGAGATCGGGCGATTGCGCGAGTGACGCGGCTCTGTGCCACGGCGAGCCGGGTTGCGGCTTGGCGATGTCCGGCAGACCGGTCATTTCCATGGCGTGCGCCGCCGCGTACAGGGCCTGTTGCTGCCCCCCGGGAGAATCACGAGTCGCCACCAGCGGATGCCACGGCGGATCGGCAACCGGCGGAATTCCGGCATGCACCACCGGCGTGTAGTCGTGGCGTACGCGTTGCTGCATGGCCCATACACGGGTTTCCCCATCCAGTCTTGTGAACCACGAGGCCGCGTCGAAAAATTCGATGCTGCTGCCATCGTCGGGAATGGCCGGGGTGTAGTAGAGGATCCAGTCGTCGAGCGCGCCATCGCAGCAGTTATGGTGATGCCACAGACTGGGACGCTGCGCCTTGGTTGGTCCGACTGTGCTGTATTTGATGACGCGGTCTTCAATCGTGCCGAAGCGCCGGCCGAGTTCGAGCAATTCCTGATCAGTCAGGCGCTGGTCACGCAATACGACAAAGCCGTGGGCATGCGCTGCGTCGCGCAGCAGGGCAATACACGCTGCACTGACCGGGCCGTGCAGCGGTCCGGGGTCCAGTTCGACGCCGAATTGTCGCTTGGCGGCAACGGACTCCGGTGTCTGCAACTCGCGGGCTTGTGGATTCAATCGATTTTCGCGCCGGTGACCTTGACGACGTTGGCCCAATAGGCCGTTTCGCTTTTGATGCGGGCGGCGAACTGATCGGGTGTCAATGCCATCGGCTCTGCGGCCTGTTCGGAGATCAGGCTTTTCATTTCGGCGCTGCTCATGATGGTTGCGATCTGGCGATAGAGTTTGTTGATGACCGGTCGCGGCGTCCCGGCAGGCGCAAAAATACCGACCCAGGAATGAATGTTGTCGAGTCCGCTGACGCCCTGTTCGCCGAGCGTCGGTATGTCCGGCAGCAGCGCGCTGCGTTTGGCCGAAGTCATGCCGATGGCGCGCAGCTTGCCGCTTTGCAGGAAGCCGAATGTGCTGGGACCGCCAGCGCAATACAGGTGAGCGCGCCCGGCCAGCAGGTCGACCGTGCCGATGGCGCCGCCTTTGTACGGGACATGCGTAATGTCGGCTTTCGACTGGTGTTTGAACCATTCACCGCAAAGATGCGGTGTGGTGCCGTTGCCGGAGGAGATGAAGTTCAGCGTTCCCGGTTTGTCTTTCGCCAACTGCATGAATTCCTGGATGTTTTTTGCCGGCACCGAGGGCGGCACCACCAGCATGTACGGCACCAGCGCGAACAGGGATACCGGCTGCAATTCGGTTTGTGGATTGAACGGCAGTTTTTTGCCGTAGACGCTGGGCGAAATGGTGATGGTGCCGGCGGCGCCGAGCAGCAGGGTGTAACCGTCCGGCGCGGATTTGGCCACCAGATTTGCGCCGAGCGTGCCTCCGGCGCCCGGACGATTGTCGACCACGAACGGCTGGCCCAGATCCCGGCGCAGTCGCTCCGCCATCGCGCGTCCGAACACATCGCTGCTGGTTTGTCCCGGCGGAAACGGAATGATCAGCCTGACGGCTTTGGTCGGCCATTCCTGGGCGTGGCCGGCGGCGGAGAGTGCAGCCAGCCATGCCGCAACAACGGTGGTGCTTATCGGGCGTGTGGAAAAAGCGCGACGGGTTTGCATGGCCGATGACTCACTTTGCTATGGGCAAATCAATGCGCAGGTGATTTTTGAAAAGCTGGAATTTATCGCCAGTCGCAGTGTAGCAAAAGCCGGTCGGTGGTGTTGATGGGTCAGGCCGTCAATCGCCGGTAAATATCTGCGACCTTCAACGGCAAGCGTTCCACATTGTCGACCAGTGTCCAGTTCACCGGGCCGTAGAGATGTGGCAGGTAGTCGCGCGCTTCATGATCAATAGTGATGCAGAACGGCTTGATGCCGGTGCGATGGGCCTCGATCAGAGCCTGCCGCGTATCCTCGATGCCGTATTCGCCGCGGTAATGGTCGCTGTAGTCGTCGGGTTTGCCGTCAGACAGCGAAATCAGCAGTCGCGTCCGTGCATCCACATTGTTCAGCAGTTTTGTCAGGTGGCGGATGGCGGCGCCCATGCGCGTGTAATCCTGTGGCGTGATGCCGGCGATACGTTGTTTAACGTCTTCGCTGTAAGGTTCGTCAAAGCGTTTGATGCGGAATATTTCGCAGCGCTGGCGGGTGAGGCCGGAGAAACCGTAGATCGCGTAACGGTCGCCCAGTACTTCCAATGCTTCGCACAACATGACCAGCGCTTCACGCTCGGCGTCGTTGATCCAGCCCTTGGTCGAGCCGCTCATGTCGACCATGAACAGTGCTGCGAGATCGCGCTCGGCCTTGTGGCGGCGGATGAGCAACCGGTCGGGCAGTTCCATGCCGCTTTCAAGGTCGGCGTAACCGGCAACCAGGGCATCGAAGTCGATGTCATCTCCGGTGGCCTGCCTTTTGAGCAGGCGGTCTTCATCGCGCAGCATTTCAAAAGTGCGTTTCAGTTGCGCGACCTGCGGCCGGTAACGGGCGAGCGTTTCTGCGACAAAGTCATCATTGGCCGCTGTAACATCGAGTTCGCGCAGCACGCACCAGTCCCTGCGGTAGTGCCGGCGTTTGTAATCCCACTCATCGTAAAGGTGTGACACGCCTTTCTCGTCGGGGCTGATATCACCGCCATCCGCGGGACCGGTTTCGTCGCCGCTCTGATGATTGCTTCGTTGATCGATTGCCTGCAGATAATCATCGGGAATTTCTCCCGCATCCTGTGCGATGGATTCGATCAGTTGCGTAATCGCGGCAGGCGGCGACACGGATGTACCATCGATGCGGACTTCAATGTCCATGTTGCCGGTGGCAGCGGAAAGGCCGGCGCGTATGTCGATACGGTCAGCGGCAGCGGCTTCGGGCTTCCGGTCGTCTGGCTGCTCCGGCAGCATCTGCGCCAGCGCTTCGGCCAGTTCGCTGCGTTCACGCTGCATGCGCGCGGCACGCGTTGCGGCGGCTTCAGGCCGCAATGCAATCCGGTATGGCAGCACAGGCAGTTCAAACGTATCGTAATGGTCGGCGAGCAGTGCAAGACTGTCCTGTACGACGGCATCAGGACTTTGCAGCGTGATCAGCCGCGGATCATCGTGATTGCCGCGCAACCGTGCGAGATCGCGGGCAATGCCCGGCAACGTCGAACCGATACGGCTTTCGAGGCGCAGGTTTTCGAAATGGCTGAGCAGTGCGGCTGCACGCTGCGGATCGGCATAGTTCGCGCAAGCCGCAACGACATCGACATGGAAAGTGCCGAAACGGCCTTGCGCCCACAGCAGCGTGATCAGCACTTTGTAGAGATTGAAGTTGGCTGCAGCGTTGTCGAAAACCGCGGTGCGTGGCGGCAGGTACAGCGTTTCGGTGTCGGTATGCGGTTCGTCTGAGACATCCAGTTGCAGGCGGCGGCCGGAGAGACCGCAGGCAAAAAGCGCCAGCACCTGGGCGTTTTCCTCGAATGTGGCGGCAGCATGATCCGCAGCCGAAGGCGGGTGAGCGTCAATGGTTCTGAACACCTCGCTGCCGCGATGCAGGCCTTCGCGGTCATAGACATCCATGGCGCGGATGATCCAGGCCTCTGCCGCGCCGGTGTCGAGCTTTTTCAGTGCGACGGGCGCAGCGGCGACGAACTGGTAGGCCATCTCGTAGTTGCTGTGGGCGATGACTTCAACCCAGTGCAGGACTAAATCCTGTTGCGAACGATCCAGCGTCGCCATTTGCTCGGCGAGTGTTGCGGCCGTGCGTCGGGAGGACAGCACGGGACCCAGCAGGTAATCGAGCTTTTCGCGCAATAGTCTGGCTGTGAGCGGTAGCGCGGTCATGAACAATCGCAGGGGATGTTCAGAACACGGATGATGCGAATTCGTCGATGGCCTGCAGCATTTCCGGATCGTCGGACAATGCTTCGGCGATCGCGCCATGGCACGCAGCAGCCGGCGTGATGCCACGGGCAATCAGTTTGGCGGCATGCACCAGCAGCCGGGTCGAAGCGCCTTCGTCGAGGCCGCTGCCTTTGAGGTTGCGTGTCATCTGCGCCAGCCGCACCAGCGCAGCAGCAGTGGCGGAATCAGCGCCGGTTTCAGTGCGGATGATTTTTTCTTCCAGCGCGGACGCCGGGTACTGGAATTCAATGGCGACAAAACGCTGGCGTGTGCTGTGTTTGAGTTCTTTCAATACGCTTTGATAACCGGGGTTGTACGACATCGCGAGCAGGAATTCCGGCGGCGCCTGCAGCAGCTCACCGTGTTTTTCCATCGGCAACATGCGCCGGTCATCCGCCAGCGGATGGATGACCACGGTGGTGTCGCGGCGCGCCTCGACGACTTCGTCAAGGTAACAAATGGCACCGCTGCGCACGGCATGGGCCAGCGGCCCGTCAACCCAGACGGTTTCGTTACCGGTGATCAGATAGCGGCCGACGAGATCGGCGGCTGTCAGGTCATCGTGGCAGGACACGGTAATCAGTGGCCGTTTCAGCCGCCACGCCATGTGCTCGATGAAGCGGGTCTTGCCGCAACCGGTCGGGCCCTTCAGCAGTACCGGCAGCTGACTGGCATAGGCGGCTTCAAACAGCGCAATTTCGTTACCCGCCGCCTCGTAGTACGGTTCGGTTTCGATGAATCTCGCTTCGGTTTGCAGGGCCTTGGCCGGCAAAGGGGAGATTTTGGTCGCCATGATCGGGTTGCCGTCAGTAAAATGTTCTGTCATTCATCAGGTGAATCGTACAGCTTGTCCTGCATGCTGGCGACTTTCAGTGGCATTGTGGTGGTTGGTAGCCGGCATTACTTGAGCTTGTGACGGCGCACCCAGATGCAGACGCTGATTTCGCTCAACAGGAATTCTCGGACAATCAAAAATTATTTGTAAATAAGTCATTGATTTAATTTATTTTTTATACCTGGATGCCGCGCGCTCCTCGGCGTAGTGGGTGTGAATTGATTGCTGCGATGCGCCGAGTGTCTTGCAATGCTTCCTGCAGCAACCAGTCCCGAAAAGTCGAGATTTTTGGCAAATCCGCTGTTGATTTCGGACATACGATCCAAAATGCGTACGGCACGTCAAGGGTCTGCGCGAAAGGCTGGATAAGGCGCCCGGAAATAAGATCCCATGATGCGAGTGCGGTGCGCGCCAGCGCGATACCCTGACCGTTGACAGCGGCATCAATGGCCATACTGACCTGATTGAAAACGATTCCGCGTTCGAGATCGATGCCGTCAACACCGATCTTTTTGAGCATGCCGGCCCAGTCACCCGTACTATTGGTGTGGAGCAGCGTGTGATGTTTGATATCGTGAATAGAGCGCAGTGCGTCGCGTCCACTCAATAGTTTGGGACTGCACACCGGGAACAGTTTTTCCGTGCACAGTCGGGTGACGTGCAATCCCGGCCATTGTCCGTCTCCGTGACGGATGGCCAGGTCGATATCCTCGCGCGCGAAATCTATGTGTTGAACTGAGGCACTGACGCGCAAATCGATTTCGGGGTGAGCCTCAGAGAAATGTCCAAGCCGGTGGACGAGCCATTTGGCGGCGAAATTGGGAGAGGTAGTGATGGTCAATGTGCCGGACTGCTGCCGCTGCAGTAGTTGCTCGGTACCCATGGCCAGGCGGTCGAACGCGTCGCGTACAACCTCCAGGTAGTTTCGCCCCGCATCCGTAATGACCAGCCGCTGACGTTCCCGGCGAAACAGCCGAACGCCTAATTCGGTTTCGAGCCCTTTGACTTGCTGGCTGACAGCACCCTGCGTCACGCATAGCTCGTGTGCCGCCTTGGTGAAGCTCTCCTGACGTGCAGTAGCTTCAAAGGCCTTGAGTGCATTGAGGGAAGGGAGGCGCCTGCGCATGGGGGGCTCACGTCATTAGATAATCTATGTCTTGGGATAGAACAAATGCATTGTGAATAACGATATTGTGACCCAATATCCGCCTACACGGTAGGCGATTTGTTCGGCTGTGATTCATTTCAGGTCAATATATTAACTATGGATATATCACCACTATATCGGGCGTTTTCTGCCTTTTAAAGCGGATCCACCGAGATTTAAATGCCCTAATGTGACGTAGCCTCAAATTTCATGGTTTTAGCAATGTGGCCGTTGCTTGATGTGCGGTCAGCCGGGTAGTAGGCAGCCCCCCGGTCCTAAAGAACGATTCTGTTCCAAGTGCTGTTCCAGTCCCTATTGGGGTAGGAGCACATATGGAAAACAGAATTAGTATCACTCCTCTGGCAGTTCCTGTGGGCGCGCCGGCGCGTCCCGTCGCGCCGCGGACGAAGATGCTGCTGGAAGCGCCGGTCCTGCCAACGCTCCTGCGACTGGCGGTCCCCAATGTGCTCAATCTGCTGGCGTTCGTCGGATTGATCACGTTCGACGGATTGTTCGTCGGGCGCCTCGGTCCCGATGCCCTGGCCGGCATTTCGCTCGTGTTTCCCTGGGTCATGCTCATGCAGCACGGAGCGGCGAGCGGAATGGGCGGTGCGGTCTCGTCAGCGGTAGCGCGCGCCCTCGGTGCCGGCAATCAGGCCAAGGCGAATGATCTGGCGACACATGCATTTTTGCTGGCATTGCTGCTGTCGGCATTCTTCTCCGCCCTGCTGCTGCTGGCGGGGCCGGCGATTTATCGCTGGATGGGCGGACAGGGTGCAATCCTTGAGGCAGCAATCGCCTATTCCACCGTGGCGTTCGGCGGACTGCTATCAATCTGGACGCTGAACCTGCTCTGCAATGTTGTTCGTGGAACCGGAAACATGGGATTGCCTGCAACAGTGATTGTGGTCTGCGTTCTTGGCCACATCGTTATTTCTCCCATGCTGATCTTTGGTTTCGGGCCGATACCGGTGCTCGGACCCGCAGGCGCCGGGTGGGGTCTGGTCACTTCATTCGGCGCGGGCAGCATTTTCCTGTTCGCGTACCTGCGTGGCGCGCGTTCCTTGGTCACGCTGTCCTTCCGTGGCGTGCGCCTGCAGTGGACGCTTTTTGGCGAGTTTTTCCGCGTCGGCATACCGGGAATGCTTAACGTCGCAATCACGAATATCACCGTGATTACCCTGACCGGCATCGCAGGTCACCTGGGCAGGGATGCGGCGATTGGGTATGCGATGGGCGCACGTCTGGAATACATCATCATTCCGTTGGGCTTCGGCATCGGCACCGGCATCGTCGCGCTGGTTGGGACGAACTGGGGAGCAAAACAATACATTCGTGCCAGAGCCATTGCCTGGACGGGCGCCACCGTTGTCGCGGTGGTTTGCGGTGCAGTTGGATTATTTTTCGCGCTGTTTCCCCGCTTGTGGATGACCATTTTCACGGCCGACGAGGAAATCATACGCATCGGCGTTTCCTACCTGCAGATAGTCGGACCCGCCTATGTCCTGTACGGATTCGGAATCGGGTTGTATTTCGCGTGCCAGGGCTACGGCAACCTGATGCTGGCCGTGGTGGCCAACGGCATCCGGCTTCTGGTCGCAGCCGGCGGGGGATTCATCGCGATGTTTTGGATCGGCGCCAGCGCCGCCGGAATTTTCGCGGCAATTGCGCTGGGTTTCATCGCTTATGCCGTGCTGACAAGTGTCGCATTGTCAAGAATCAATATCACCCCACAAATCAACGGAGAAAGATCATGAAAGCTTGTTTAATCTTGAAGAAGCCGCAAATCGGCTACGGCATATTGATTGTTTTACTGTCAATATTGACGGCGGTAAGTGCGCCGACAATGGTGCGCGCGGAAACGCCAGAATGGAAGGAAATGCTTCCGGCACTGCGTATCCAGGTGGATGTACACAGACATCGGGTCTGGGTGCTGAACTTCGATGCCGTCTATTTGTACAACATGCCGGACAGGCGATTGATCAAGCGCATCGTTCTGCCGAACTGGACTGTGGCGAGCGATGTTGCGGTCTGCGCGCCCGATCTTGCACTGACGCCATCTGGCGCTGCACTGGTAACGAGCAACGTTGTACCCGCCATTTGGGAAATCGATGTTCAGAAACTGACCGCCCGTGAGCGGGTAATTTCCCTCGATACTGACAATGACAAAGACGTCGGGTTTACAGGGCTTGCATTTGGCCGGACCGGACGGGATCTGTTTGGCGTGAGTTCGTTACACGGCTCAGCGTGGAGAATAAATCTTGCTAAAGGGGCGGCGCAAAAGATACGGCTTTCAGAGCCGATCCGCGGTGCTTGCGGGGTGGCTGTCGAGAGCCAAAGGAAGGCAAAAGCCGGGGATGTGACGCCCGTACTGTGTATTGCCGGTGTGGGGGCTGAACGTCGCGTAGAGTTAAATTCGAAGATGAGCGCGGGGCGTACGGATTCAGTCCCATGTTTTTAGTAGATCGAAAACGCAAGGAAATTCACCGGCTCGTTGCTTTGTAAAGACTGAACGCAACGGCAGTCACTCTCAAGCAAAGTTATGGCAGGGGTACTGGATTGAGCGTATCTGTGTATGCTCGGCCGGTATTCCGATCTGGAGCCGCAATCGTGATTGCTGAGGCAAACTGAAATGCAAAGAACATGTTCTCGCAGATCATTTCTCGCTTTACTTTTCTTTATCTCAGGAGTAATCGCTGCCATGAATACAGTCAATGCGGCCACGATATCTTTCGATCGGGACAAAACCGGCGCTGTACCGTCCGGCTGGCGCTCAGGTGTCACCGGTCGCGGCTCGCCGATATGGACTGTCGAAGCCGATGCCACTGCGCCCAGCAAGCCCAACGTACTCAAGCAATCGGGTAGCGGCGCTTTCCCCTGGTGCGTTAGTGCCGGAACCCTGTTCGCCGACGGTTATGTTCAAGTTAAATTCAAATCCATCTCCGGCAGAGAAGATCAGGCCGGTGGCTTGGTCTGGCGCTGGAAGGATGGTGACAACTATTACGTTGCGCGCGCGAATGCGCTGGAAGACAACGTATCACTGTATTACACGCAAAATGGCAGTCGCAAGACAATCAAGTATGTCAATGTTCCCGTACCGCGCAATACGTGGCATACGCTGCGTGTGGAATTTTCCGGCAAGAGGATTCGTGTGTTGTTCAATGGCAAGGTTCACATTGAGCTGGACGACGATCGTATCGCTGGATCTGGTGCAGTCGGCGTGTGGACCAAGGCAGACAGCGTGACAGTATTTGACGACTTCAGCTACGGCTCCGGTTCTACGCGCTGAAAGGATTATTCATGACCATGAAGAGTGTTGCTTACATTGACCTGCCGGCGCATCGTGGCGCCGGCGGTTTCGACCATGCCGACATACACTTGCCATCAGACCGTCTCTATGTTGCGCATACCGCTAACGATGAGCTAAATGTGATCGACTGCGCGCGTGATCAGTTCATTGAATCGGTGCCCGGGCTCACGGCAGTGGCGGGCGCACTGGTGTCTGAATCATGCGGACTGGTTTTTACATCCAATCGCGGCGAGGACACGGTCTCGGTGTTTGCGCCAGGCGCCGAACGGGATGCTTTTAAAATCGGAGTGGGCGTCAAACCGAACGGGCTCGCCTTTGATCCCGTTCGTAGCATCCTGATTGCCGCGAACGTGGGCGATCCGTCGATTCCGGATTCGTACTCGGTGTCGGTCGTGGATATCGTTCGCCGGAAGCATCTCGCCGAAATCACGGTTCCCGGCCGCACACGTTGGGCGATTTATGACCCGGAGCGCGAGATGTTCTTTGTCAATATCGCATCTCCGGCGCGGATCATTGCCATTGATGCCCGTGCGCCGACGCATGTCTCCAAAGAATATGAGATACCGGCTGCCGGACCGCACGGACTGGATCTCGATCCGGTAGCAGGGCGGCTGTTGTGTGCCTGCGATGCCGGTGTATTGTTCGCCATAAACGCCGATTCGGGCCGTGTGTTGGGTGATGTTTCTCTTAGCGGTATCCCCGACGTCATTTTTCTGCACCCGCAATTCAGGCGTCTGTACGTTGCCATCGGCGATCCCGGGGTAATAGACGTCATCGATATCGATTCGATGCGCCGCGAGGAAGTTGTGCCGACGGAAGTCGGCGCACACACGCTGGCACTGGACCGGAAGAGAAGCAAAGTTTATGCGTTTCTGCCGCAGTCGCATCGTGCCGCTGTATTTGTGGATACAGCTTGAAGAACGTGTCATGAAAAGATAAGTCGATCTGAATAGATTCTTGGAACCCAACATGAGCAATAAGTAATTGATTTTAAATAAAAAATGATTATCTGGCTCAAGAGACCGGGCGAATCGCGAATTCCATGGTCTGCAGGTCGCCGAACACCCAGGTTGGTGGTGCACTGACGCCGGCGACCGTTCCGGGGTCGATGCGCAGTGTCTCGCTGCCCTTGATGTTGCGGATGCGTTCGATGACGGCACGGTGTTCATGGCCGTTGCATACCAGATCAAAATCGCCGGTCAATGCCATGGCCTTGGCGTAATGCGGGTAATGCACCAAGAAGATTCGCCGCTCAGCCAGCACCAGCGAGCCATCCTGTCCGTAGTAATGCAGCCGGTTTTTGGGTTCCTGTGCCCATTTGGACAGGTAGTACAGATCGCCGGTGTTGTTGCCATGGATCATGTGTATCGGTAAACCCAGTCCAACGATCGCGTGCAGAGTGGATGGCGCGATCAGGTCGCCGCAGTGCAACACGGCTTGCGCACCCAGGGCTTTTGCCTCGGCAACCGCCGCGGCGAATGGCTCGCGATGGTCGTGACTGTCAGAAACGATGCAGATTTTCAGGGTTCACCTCCGGGCAGGATTCTACATCGTTGCGTCCAAAGTAATTTCTATGGTGGCATAACCTTTTTTTGGCTTTCAATACGGCCCGCACGTTTAAAATCGCTGCAGCAAAAACAAGGGGGAGCAGGATGTTTACGAGCAATCCGTTTGCCGGACTTTCGGCGTCCGTACCGCCCAGTGCCATGCAGACCTACGT
>JAKFUJ010000181.1 GCA_021732805.1 Betaproteobacteria bacterium
ACCACGTTCGCACCGCGCGCCAGTTTCAGTGACTTGTCACTGATTTTTTCGCCGTCCATTTTGACGCCGCCCTGCGCCAGCATGCGCAACGCGTCCGACGTGCTGGGTGTCAAACCCGCCTGTTTCAGTGCCACAGCAATCGCGAGTCCACCGGCTTCGCCCTCCAGCCGCACTTCGGGAATGTCTTCGGGAATTTCATGCTGTTTGAAACGTGTTTCGAAATCAGAGAGTGCGTTGCGCGCGGCATCGACACCATGAAAACGACCGACAATTTCCTGCGCGAACGCCACCTTGATGTCGCGCGGATTGCGGCCAGCGGAAACTTCGCTGCGCCACTGCCCGATGGTTTCCAGCGATTCGAATGACAGCAATTCGATATAACGCCACATCAGTTCATCCGACACCGACATCAGCTTGCCGAAAATTTCGTTGGGCGCTTCCTGGATGCCGACGTAATTGCCCAGTGATTTCGACATCTTGTTGATGCCGTCCAGTCCCTCGAGCAGCGGCATGGTCAATATGCACTGCGGCGCCTGGCCATGGTGTTTCTGCAGTTCACGCCCCATCAGCAGGTTGAATTTCTGGTCGGTGCCGCCAAGTTCGACGTCGGCTTTTAATGCCACCGAGTCGTACCCCTGCACCAGCGGATAGAGGAATTCGTGGATCGCAATCGGCTGGTTGCCGCGGTAACGTTTGGAGAAATCGTCGCGCTCGAGCATGCGCGCGACGGTGTGCGAAGCCGCCAGTTTGATCATGTCCACCGCGCTCATGCGGTCCATCCAAGTCGAATTGAACACGACTTCGGTGCGGTTGCGGTCGAGGATGCGGAACACCTGCTCGGTGTACGTTTCTGCATTGCGCGCGACTTCCTCGCGCGTCAGCGGCGGCCGCGTGGCATTTTTTCCCGTCGGGTCGCCGATCATGCCGGTGAAATCGCCGATCAGGAACAGCACGTGATGGCCGAGCTCCTGGAATTGCCGCAGCTTGTTGATCAGCACGGTATGGCCGAGATGCAGGTCCGGCGCCGTGGGGTCAAAACCGGCTTTGATGCGCAGCGGCCTGCCACTGCCCAATTTTTCACGAAGTTCCGGCTCCCGCAGCAGTTCATCGCAGCCGCGGCGGATGATTTCGACCTGATCATCAATATTGGTCATGACTTTCTACACTTAATCCGGCAAAAACGGGTTTTCCCGTGTCCGGGATTCTGCTAAGCTGCCGGCTGAAAATGCTTGTAAATTCGTTGTAAATCCCGTTTTAAATCATAAGGGAAGCGCATGCTGTCTGCGCGATTCGCGATTCTAGCGCAAAAACTTTCAGGCTGGCTCCGCGGCAATGGCTTGCGCCGCGTGCTGCTGATCCTGGTGTTGCCTTTTGTCGGCGTGATGGCGGCCTTCGGCATAGCGCCGGAAACCGTCACTGACACCGTCGAGCGCAAAAACATTGTCGAGGAACTGGCGCTGCCGGCACTGCCGGCTGTCGACCTGTCCGGCGCAACCTACTGGCGCGAAACGCGCATTGAACGCGGTGACACCATTGCCTCGATCCTGCAGCGCCTGCAGATTGACGAGACTGGTTCGGCGCTGCTGCTGCAACATACCCGCGAAGCCCGCGCGCTGTACCGGCTGATACCGGGACGCACGGTGCGCGCGCAGACCACTGCCGACGGCCGCTTGCTGGCGCTGCGCTATCTGAACGGCACGCAATTGCTGAAAATTGACCAGAACGGCAACGACGTTCTCCAGGTCTGGGAAGGTCCCGCTGATGTTGAAACCCGGATACAAATGAGCTCCGGTGAAATCACCTCATCACTGTTTGCCGCTACCGACGCCGCTGGCATGTCCGATGCAGTCGCCATACAAATTGCCGACGTATTCTCCACCGACATCGATTTCCATCGCGACCTGCGCCGCGGCGACCGTTTTTCCGCCATCTATGAAGTGCAGTATCACCAGGGCGAACCGGTGAAGTCGAATCGCCTGCTGGCTGCCGAATTCACCAACCAGGGCAAAACATTCCACGCAGTGTGGTTCCAGAACCCCGAAGGCGAAGGCGGTTATTACACGCTGGAAGGCAAAAACATCCGCAAAGCATTCCTGCGCTCACCGCTGGAATTCTCGCGCATCAGTTCAGGTTTTACCCGGGCACGTTTTCATCCGGTACTCAAAACCTGGCGCGCCCACACCGGCGTCGACTACGCCGCCCCCACGGGCACACGGGTGAAAGCCACCAGCGGCGGTATTATTGAATTTGCCGGCCAGCAAGGCGGCTACGGTAATCTCGTGGTGCTCCGCCATCAATCAAAATTCACGACCTGGTACGGCCACTTGTCGCGGTTTGCACCGGGCATCAGCCGTGGCAAGCGGGTTTCCCAGGGCGATATCATCGGTTATGTCGGCAGCACCGGCCTCGCCACCGGCCCCCATCTGCATTACGAATTCCGCATCAACAACGCGCACCAGGATCCGTTGCGCGTCGCGATGCCGCCAGCGCCGCCACTGGCGCCACAGTACCGCAAGGCGTTTGAAGAAACTGCACGCCCGATGGGCGAGCGTCTGACGCTGTTGCGGCAGATAACCACCGCCACTCCCTAAGCACACACGCATGCCCGGTCTGTATATCGGGTTGATGTCCGGCACCAGTATGGACGGCATTGATGCCGTACTGCTGTCACTGGAAAGCGCTCCCGGAGTCCTGCACCACGCCCATCAGCCCTTTTCGCCGCACCTGCGTGCCACGCTGCTTGAATTGAATGTATCCGGCTCGGACGAACTGCATCGCGCCGCACTGGCGGCCAATGCCCTGTCGCTGGGTTATGCGACGTTGATACGGACTCTGCTGGCACAGGCCAGGCGCGATGCTGCTGAAATCGCTGCCATCGGCTGTCACGGCCAGACCATACGCCATCGACCGGAATCCGGTTACACCATCCAACTGGTCAACGGCGCGTTGCTCGCCGAACTTACCGGCATCCGCGTGGTCTGCGATTTCCGCAGCCGCGACATTGCTGCGGGTGGAGAAGGCGCGCCACTGGTGCCGGCCTTTCATCGTGCCGTTTTCGGCCATCCGCAGCAGTCACGGGCGATCGTCAATATCGGCGGCATCGCCAATATCACCTGCCTTCCAGCCAAAGGTGCGGTCAACGGTTTCGACTGCGGTCCCGGCAACGTGCTGATGGATGGCTGGGTCATGAAGCACCGGGGTACCGCTTACGACGCCGGCGGCGCCTGGGCTGCACAGGGAATGATGCTGCCCGAATTGCTGGAGCGCCTGCTGGCACACGAATTTTTTACACGGCCGCCGCCCAAAAGTACCGGCCGCGAAATGTTCAACCTGCAAAATCTTGAACAGGCGCTGGCCGGCAGTGAACGACCGGTGGATGTGCAAGCCACTTTGTGCGAATGCACGGCAGCCGCCATCGTCCGCGCACTGGATGCCCATTGCGCCGATGCACGTGAGATTTACCTGTGCGGCGGCGGCGCCCGCAACACGCTGCTGAGGCAACGTCTGGCGGCAATGCTTGCCGGGCGCCGCGTTGCAACCACCGATGCGTTGGGCATCAGCGCGGAATCGGTGGAAGCCGCGGCATTTGCATGGTTGGCGCAACGTGCGCTGGCAGAGGATCCCGGGAACCTGCCCGAGGTCACCGGTGCACGCGGATTGCGCGTACTCGGCGCCATTTACCCGGCCTGACCGATCATTGATTTACCGCTGAAAAACAAAACGGGGCGCAAGCCCCTGTTTTGTTTTGACACCAGAGTCTTGTTTACGCCGAAAACGAAGAACCGCAACCACAAGTGGAACTGGCGTTCGGATTCTTGATCACGAACTGTGCGCCTTCGACGTTTTCCTGGTAATCGATTTCCGCGCCGGTCAGATATTGCAGGCTCATCGGATCAACCAGCAGCGTCACACCGCCTTTTTGCAGCGAAGTGTCGTCATCGTTTACCGCTTCATCAAAGGTGAAACCGTACTGGAACCCGGAGCAACCGCCGCCGGTGACAAACACCCGCAGCTTGAGTCCGGGGTTGCCTTCTTCCTCAATCAACTGCCGCACTTTGGCTGCGGCATTCTCGGTGAACACCAACGGATCCGGCATAACTTCCACGACTGCATTCATGTTCTGCTCCTGATTCAATGCTGACTGCAAGGGGCTATTATATCCCCCTGTCGCTGGCGGCGCTTACTCTGCCGCAGCGGGCTTGAATTGGACGACTTTGTCGGCTTTGACGTTGTCCTGGTAGACCAGGCGCCCCTGCACTACGGCGCCGAGCTGCATTTCCAGCGTCCGGTAATAGACATCACCTGTGACATTGGCCTTGCCCTGCAGTTCAACATAATCGGCGGCATGCACCGGACCGACCACCGTGCCATTGATGACCACGTGAGAAACGCGGATTTCACCTTCGATGCGGGCGGCTTCTGACAACACCAGCGTACCCGGCTTGCCTTCTGCGGAAATCACATTGCCATGCACATTGCCGTCAACACGCAGTCCGCCGTCAAACATCAAATCGCCTTTGATCACAGTACCGGCGCCGATCAGACAATCGATGCGGTTCTGGGGTTTGCTGGGTTTATTGCCGAACATGGTGAGGTCTCCCGCTATGAAATCGTGACATTGTAGGTTAGCTTCGGCGAGTCGGAATTACCTTCGAACACGCGCACCTGCAGCCCTTTGACCACGGCATCGGGAGCAATCCTGAACATGCCCTCGATACGCTGGAACAGCTTGAAACTGACTTGATACTCCCTGGCCACCGTCTTCATATCCGGCGGCAGCATCAGAACTACTTTACGTCCATCCTGTTGCAGATTCAATACGAATTGCAACCTGCCGTTGAACTCCTTGGCGCGCTCCCCAGTTTGCACCAACAACAACTGATAGCGGTATTCGCCGGGAACGGTCTCCGGCAGCAGGCGAAAACGGTTGACGCTGACGGCACCCTCCTTGCCGGTCGCCGTCAGCGACTGGAAAAAAGCGAGATCTTCCTTCAGTCCGGCGTTTTCCTGGGACAGCGACTTGACCTGACGCGCCAGATCACCAAAGGTCGCGCGTTCCATTTGCAACTGGCGTTCGGCGGCTGCCGTTTTGGCATTCAACTCCGCGAGTTTCATTTGCTGCTGGCGCACGGTCTCGTCGAGTTGCGCACGCAGCTTTACCGCTTCCCCCTGCCTGAACCCGGCGTATTCAAGGCCAAAATCGTAGGTAAACCAGGCCACAACGGCGACCAGCATTCCGCCTGCAACCACGCCGCTCCAGCGCCAGTACCAGGGCATGTGCGGACGCACCGCAAGATGCGGCGCGTCAATACCGAACCTGCGCACGATGGATTTGAGCGTGCGCCTCATGTCATCAGGGCAGCAATGCCACCTGGGTCAGCCCGGCATCCTCGGGCAGATTGAACAGGATGTTCATGTTCTGCACAGCCTGACCGGCGGCGCCCTTGACCAGATTATCAATCACCGACAGCACGACCACGGTATCCCCATCCTGCGGCTGGTGCACGGCAATACGGCAATGATTCGCGCCACGCACCGAGCGCGTTTCCGGATGGCTGCCCGCCGGCATGACATCGACAAACGCCTCTCCGGCATAACGCTTTTCAAACAGGGTCTGCAAATCGGCGGCGGTCATCGACGCTTTTGCCAAATCAGTCAGCCGCGCGTAGAGCGTGGCGTGGATGCCGCGAATCATCGGCGTCAGGTGCGGCACGAACACCAGCCCCACCGGATGTCCGGCCGCCCGCGTCAGTCCCTGCGCAATTTCCGGATGATGGCGATGGCCTGCCACACCATAAGCCTTGAAATTGTCAGCGGCTTCCGCGTGCAGAATATGCGTTTCGGCCTTGCGCCCGGCGCCGGATACGCCGGACTTGGCATCGGCAATCAGATGGCCGGCATCCACACAACCGGCCTCGATCAGCGGCAGAAATCCCAGCTGCACTGCTGTCGGATAACACCCGGGATTGGCGATCACGCGGGCATTTTTGATTTCAGTCCGGTTGATTTCGGGCAAGGCGTACACTGCCTCGGCCACCAGTTCGGGGCAGGCGTGTTTCATCTTGTAGTACTGCTCCCACAGCGCGACATCGCGAATGCGGAAATCGGCGGCCAGATCAATGACCTTGACGCCGGCATCGACCAGTGTGCGCGCTTCCTGCATCGCCACGCCGTTGGGGGTTGCGAAAAACACCACATCGCATTGTTCCAGTCCGGCAGTCGCCGGCTCGCTGAAACGCAGATCCACGCGACCGCGCAGGTTCTGGAACATGTCGGCCACCGGCATGCCGGCTTCCTTGCGCGATGTGATTGCATGCAACTCGCAATGCGGATGCTGCACCAATAAACGCAGCAGCTCGACTCCGGTATAACCGGTGCCGCCGACGATGCCCGCCTTGATGGTTTTTTCAGTCATCTTGCCTTCCCTGCCTGCCGAGTTGTCGGCTGATAACGACACTTCCGCCAGAGACGACAAAGCCGCCCTCGGGCGGCTTTGTTCGAACTCTGTTCTGCCAAAAAACTGCGTTACCGTTTGGAGAACTGCTTGCGCCGCCGCGCCTTGCGCAAACCGACTTTTTTACGTTCGACTTCGCGCGCATCGCGCGTGACGAGGCCGGCCTTGCGCAACACCGGCTTCAGTTCGGCATCGTGGTCGATCAGCGCACGGGTGATGCCGTGGCGCACCGCACCGGCCTGACCCGACTCACCGCCGCCGGTGACGTTGACCTTGATGTCGAAGGTATCCAGTTTCTGGATCAGCACTAGCGGCTGGCGCACGACCATGCGGCCGGTTTCGCGCGAAAAGAACTCATCCACCGGCTTGCCGTTGACAACAATGTTGCCCTTGCCGGGTTGCAGGTAGACGCGGGCAACAGCGCTTTTGCGCCGGCCGGTACCGTAATTTTTTTGAACTGCCATGGTCTGGGGTCCTAGATTTCAAGGGTCTTTGGCTGTTGCGCGGTATGCGGATGATCGGTTCCCGCATAGGCCTTCATTTTTTTCAGCATTGCATAACCAAGCGGTCCCTTGGGCAGCATGCCCTTCACCGCTTTTTCAAGCACGCGGGCCGGAAACCTGGCCTGCATTTTTTCAAAGTTCGTGGTGTACAGACCGCCCGGATAACCGCTGTGGCGATTGTAGACCTTGTCCTTGGCCTTGTTGCCGGTCACGCGCAGCTTGTCGACATTGACGACGACGATAAAATCACCGGTGTCGATGTGACGGGTGAACTCGGGCTTGTGTTTGCCGCGCAGACGATGCGCTATTTCAGCAGCGAGCCGGCCCAGCACTTTATCTGAGGCGTCAACCACGTACCAGTCGCGTTTGACGTCGCTCGGTTTGGCGGAATAGGTTTTCATGCTTGTTCCAGCGCGTTCTCGGATTCAGGGAAACCGCGAATTCTATGGGAAATCAAGTGGATGTGTCAAACTGGGAACCCCGGTTCGACTGCGCATCCTGCGACTCGCATTTTATAAATTAATATTTAAAAACAATTAGTTAAGAGATATGCTGTCCTGGCAATTGACCAATACGCTGACTTCGCTGCTGTTACCCCCGGGCATCCTGATTCTGATTATGGCTTGTGGTCTGGCTGTGAGCCGCGCACGACCCCGCCTTGGCAAAACAATGGTTGTAGGTGGTCTGATCGCACTCTATGGTTTATCGATGCCATTGACCGCGCATGTCCTGCTGTCCGGCTGGGAGGATTGGTATCCGGCGCCATCTGCCAATGAAGCCTCGGCCATTGTGGTGCTGGGCGGCGGCAAATCGCATTCCGCGCCGGAGTATGAGGGCGGCTCGGTCCTCGGCGCCACATTGGTTCGTTTACGCTACGCCGCCCGTCTGCATCGCCAGTCCGGATTGCCCATTCTGGTCAGCGGCGGCAGTCCTGACGGCAGTCCGCAAACCGAAGCGGAACTGATGCTGCGCACACTGCAAGAGGAGTTTTCCGTGCCGGTACGCTGGGTCGAAAATGGCTCGGCCAATACGCTGGAAAATGCGCGCCTCAGTTACCGCACGCTCGCCGTCGAAAACATCCGCACCATCCAGCTGGTCACCCACGCCTGGCATATGCCGCGCGCACAACTCGTTTTCG
The DNA here is from genome assembly GCA_021732805.1 of Betaproteobacteria bacterium. Taxonomy (GTDB): domain Bacteria; phylum Pseudomonadota; class Gammaproteobacteria; order Burkholderiales; family SG8-41. Next base: position 8,096 of record JAKFUJ010000181.1, read on the forward strand.
AAGCCGCCGGATTCAAGGTCATCCCGGCAGCAACGGGTTACACCTCGCGCTATCGTTTGACCGTTCTCGACTTCATGCCCAGCGCACTGGCGCTGCGCGACAGCGCGGTGTTTTTCCACGAAATCATCGGCATAGTCTGGTATCGTTTGCGCCTCATTTTACGGGGCTGATCGCGGGAGCACGCATGAAGGCACGCATCAAATGGATTGAAAATGTCAGTTTTGTCGCCGAGTCGGGCAGCGGCCATGCCATCGTGATTGACGGCGCGCCGGAAGGCGGCGGCCGCGACTTGGGGCCACGGCCGATGGAAGTGGTGCTGATGGGCGCCGGCGGCTGCACCGCTTACGACGTCATGCACATCCTGCGCAAATCACGCGCACCGGTCACCGACTGCGTGCTGGAAATCGATTCCGAGCGCGCTGCGGAAGATCCCAAGGTATTCACCAAAATCCATTTCCACTTCATCATCACCGGCAAGGGCCTGAAAACGGCGCAGGTCGAGCGCGCAGTGCATCTGTCGGCGGAAAAATACTGCTCGGCATCGATCATGCTGGGCAAGACCGCGGCGATCACCCACGACTTCGAAATTCGCGAAGCGGAAGCCTGAACCCGCCAGCGGTCAGAACAGGAACGAAGCGCCGGTCATCACCTTCGATGACGCCTGCATCGCCGCCTTGACCGGCGCCGGCAGTTCGGCACCGCCATGCTGTCGCGCAGTGCCGGCATGACGCGCCTCATCGGCGCACATCTGTTCCACAATGGCGCGGCTTTTCTGGTCGGTTTCCGGCAGACGCGCAAGATGGCCCTCCAGATGGCGCTCGACCTGGCGCTCGGTTTCCGCGAGAAAACCGAGATTCCATTTGTCGCCGAGCGCACCAGCCGCCGCGCCGATGACGAAAGAACCGGCGTACCACAACGGGTTCAGCAGGCTCTTGCGCCCCCCCAGTTCGGCAATGCGCTTTTCGGTCCACGCCAGATGCTCGGTTTCTTCCTGCGCCGCCGCTTCCAGCGCGGCACGCGCCTTTGAATCACGCGCCGTCAGCGCCTGTCCCTGATACAGCGCCTGGGCGCAGATTTCGCCGCTGTGATTGACTCGCATCAACGCCGCGGACAACGCACGCTGCGCAACATCCATATCAGCATCGAGCAGGGTTTCTCCGGGCGTAGCGCGCGTGCTGCGCGCCGGGACAAACAGTGTGCGCAATCCCTTGTCGAATCCGATGATCAGTTCGTCGATGCGCAGCATTTTCAGGCCGCTTTTCCAAACAGGCGTTCCAGTTCCGCGCCCGGATCGGCCGCACGCATGAAGGCTTCGCCGACGAGAAATCCGTGAACGTCATGAGCACGCATTTTGTCCACATCCTGCGGTTTGAGGATGCCGCTTTCGGTAATCACCAGCCGTTCTGCCGGAACGTTTTGCAGCAGGCCCAGCGTGGTGTCCAGCGTGGTTTCAAACGTGCGCAGGTTGCGGTTGTTGACGCCGATCAGCGGGGTCTTGAGCGCCAATGCTGCATCGAGCTCAGCGCCATCATGCACTTCCACCAGCACCGCCATGCCCAGCTCGTGGGCCGTGGCTTCCAGTTCGCGCATGCGGCCGGCTTCCAGCGCAGCGACGATCAGCAAAATACAGTCGGCGCCGGCCGCACGCGCTTCGTAGACCTGGTACGGATCCATCATGAAATCCTTGCGCAACACCGGCAGTTTGCAGGCGCCGCGTGCGGTTTTCAGGTCATCGAGTTTGCCCTGGAAAAACTGGCTGTCGGTCAGCACCGACAGGCAGGCGGCGCCGTGACGTTCATAAGTCGCAGCTATCGTTGCCGGATCAAACTGTTCGCGCAACACACCCTTGCTCGGGCTGGCTTTTTTGACTTCGGCAATCACCGCCGGTTGGCCGGCAGCGATTTTGGTGCGCAGCGCACCGACAAAGTCGCGCGCCGGCGCTGCCGCTCGCGCCAACGCCTGCATCTCAGCCAGCGGTACACGCGCCTGCGCCGCGCTGATTTCCTGCGCTTTCACCGCGAGTATGCGTTGCAGGATGTCAGCCACGACTTTGGGTGAATCCCACGAACTGGTCGAGTTTTTTGCGCGCCGTTCCGTTTTCAAGCGCGGCCAGCGCTTTTTTGACGCCATCAACCAGGGTCGGCGCCAGCCCGGCAATATAAATGCTTGCTCCGGCATTCAGCGCAACAATGTCACGCGCTGCACCAGCCTTGTTGTCCAGCGCAGCAAGCAGCATGTCGCGCGATTGCTCGATACCTTCGACGCGGATTGCCGCATTGTTGTGCGTTTTCAGGCCGACGTCCGCCGGCGCCACCATGTACTCGCGCACCTGACCGTCTTTCAGTTCGCCGACCGCCGTCGGCCCGCTGATCGACAGTTCGTCGAGGCCTTCCAGTCCGTGCACGATCATCACGCGGCGACTGCCCAGCCGCTGCAGCACCCGCGCCTGGATGCCGACCAGATCGGGATGGAACACACCCATCACCTGCTGTTTCGCACCGGCAGGATTGGTCAGCGGCCCGAGAATGTTGAATATGGTTTTGACGCCCAGTTCGCGCCGCACCGGCGCGGCGTGTTTCATCGCGCTATGGTGGTTGGGTGCAAACATGAAACCGATGCCGGTAGATTTAATCGACTCCGCCACGGCTTCGGGCTTCAGGTTGATGTTCACGCCCAGCAATTCCAGCACGTCGGCACTGCCGGATTTGCTGGAGACCGAACGGCCACCGTGTTTGGCGATTTTGGCGCCGGCCGCGGCGGCAACAAACATCGTCGCCGTCGACACGTTGAAGGTATGCGCGGAATCGCCGCCGGTGCCGCAGGTATCGATCAGTTCCGGCACGTCGGGAACCGGTACCGCAGTGGCAAACTCGCGCATCACCGTGGCCGCGGCGGCGATTTCGCCGATGGTTTCCTTTTTGACGCGCAGGCCGGAGATGATTGCGGCGATCAGCACCGGCGACACCTCGCCGCTCATGATCTGCCGCATCAGCGACAGCATCTCGTCATGGAAAATCTCGCGATGTTCAATGATGCGCGTCAGCGCTTCCTGCGGCTTCATCACCGTATCGCTCATCGCTTGTCCTCAAGAAAATTCTTCAACATCCGGTGGCCATGTTCAGTCAGGATCGATTCCGGGTGGAACTGCACGCCCTCGACCGCCAGCGTCTTGTGGCGCACGCCCATGATCTCGCCATCGTCGGTCCATGCCGTCACCGCCAGGCAATCGGGCAGGCTGTCGCGCTCGATCACCAGCGAATGGTAACGCGTCGCCGCAAACGGCCGCGGCAGGCCGCGAAACACCCCCGCGCCCTCATGCTGGATCGGCGAAGTCTTGCCGTGCATCAACTGCCGTGCATGGACAATCTTGCCGCCGAAGGCCTGGCCGATACTCTGGTGGCCGAGACAG
>JAKFUJ010000427.1 GCA_021732805.1 Betaproteobacteria bacterium
TGCATCGGTTCGGACCGACGCGTCTGTTCGCGTTCGCGCTGCGGACGTTGTTCAGGCTGGGAATACGGCCCGTAGCGCACCGCAGGATTCTGCGCAGCAGGTTGCGCATGTACCTGCGGTCGCTGTGCTGACCGTTCCTGAAAATGCCGGCGCACAACCTGATCATGCGGCTGATAGTGATAATGCTCGTGGCGGATCACGCGCTGATACTCGGCCCGCGGATAACGATCGCCGTGATAATGCCTCTGGTACACCGGCAACGGCGCGGGGTGGTACACGACATGGCGATCCCGATGATCCCAGCCGTGGTGGTATCGCGTCCAGCGCGGACCCCAGTAATAATGCCAGCGCGGCGGTGCCGTGACCACCCAGCCGGTGAAATACACGGGAGGATGCGCGTAGTAACCCACGGGAACACGCAACACAAACAGCGGCACATCATCCGGCTCGATCAGGTCCCACGGCCCGTTGTACCAGGAACTCACGTACCAGTTGTCGTTCTGGTAAACCCAGTACAGTCCGTCATAAAAAAAATAGTTCGCCGGCACGCGCGGTGCGTAATACACCGGGGAGTCCGGAATCAGCACCAGTTCCGGGTACGCCGGCTGGTGGATGCCTATGCTCGCACCCGGGATCGATACAGTAACGCTGACCTGAGCCAGCACCGGGGCCGCCGATCCGAGCAGCATCGATAATGCAATGAGTGCGTAGCGCATTCTTATGCTCCTCTCAATCCACAGGACCGCGATGACACCGGTCAGCGCCGCCCGCCATAACCATATCCCCGTCCGCCGTGGCCATGCCCGTGATGCCCACGATGCCCGAAAATCCCGAATCGAATGGACGGCCCGTAATACACCGGCGGGCCGTAATACACCCGGGGGCCGTAATACACCGGCGGTGGAACAACAACAGGCGCAGGCTCGTAGTAGTGACCGCCGTCGACCGGAACCGCGACGCAGCCGCTCAATGCGGCAAGCGCGGATGCAGCAATGAGTGCTTTGACAGGGATGTTCATGGGCATGTCTTTCTCCTTGTGCCTATTGGACATGCACCGGGTAGCGATGTCCCGCGGGATTTTGTAAGAGTTTGTTACCCTTCGGCGGGCTCAGGGAGAATCGTTGTTTTTCATGCATAAAACAGGGACAACTTACATTGCCCCCGTTTTTGTTGCCGTACAACGACAGTGGTTTTATGCCCTGCGGTGCCCGCCGCGGTGTCCGCCGTGTTTTCCGCCACGCCCCGCAAAGAGCTTGTCGGCAACTTGCTGCTGTTCGGGAGAAAGCGCCGCGTAAAGCGGTTTCTGCACGGTGAGGCGTTCACCAATACGCGCTGATGCCGTGGCCATGAACTGCTGTTTGCGTTCCAGCCGTTCAATCGCCGTCGGGCGTTTGCGTTCGGTGTTCGCCGCCATTTTCGCGCGGCGTTCCTGGAAACGCGCATCGGCTGCCTTGGCTTGTTTGCGCACCACATCGGCATAGGCATCCCACTGCGTTTGCTGCGCTTCGCTGATTTTCAGCGCGGTTTTGACATAGGCAAGACGCGCTTCAGTGCGTTCGCTGGGCAGGCTGAACGCCTGTTTGTCGTGGTGAAAGCGTTTCGCATGCTGACCCTGTGCCGCGCCGGGCGACGGGTTGGCCGTTTGCGCCATGGACAGCGGTACGGCAGCTGCAAAACCGGCAGCAATCAATGCGCTCATCATCAACTTGTTCATTATTGACCTCCGATAGAGTTGAACTACTTCGTGTCCACCCGAAAGGGGTGGCTCTGTTCAATCAGAGCGGGGGCCGCTGTGCCTGTTCCTGCAAATGTTGTAAGCAGGCGTTACAAACGTAACAAGCAATAACTTGCCGGCTAACAGGGTGTTGAAAAACTCCAGAACATCGCTTCAACTTGGCATTATCGATTTTTCAACCCTCATAAAATCAAAGATTTGCACGCGTGTGCTCTTGGTCGCTTCGCTCCCCACGCGCTCGCGCATCACTTTTTCAACAACCTGCTAAAGCATCGCCCCTGGTTTCGTCATTGCCTCGCCGGCCAGGCGCTGCTTCAACCATTCGCAGGCTTCTTCCACCGAGTCCGTGCGATAGACAAGGTCAACGTCCGCAGCGTCAATGGTCCCGTGCCGCACCAGCGCATCGAAATTGATGATCTCGCTCCAGTACTCGGTGCCAAACAGTACGATGGGCATGGGTTTGGTCATGCGTTTGGTCTGCACCAGGGTCAGCACTTCGAACAGTTCGTCGAGCGTGCCGTAACCCCCGGGAAACACGATCATCGCCTTGGCCATATAGGCGAGCCAGAACTTGCGCATGAAAAAATAGTGGAAATGAAGTGCGAGCTTGCGCGTGACATGCGGATTGACGGATTCCTCGTGAGGGAGGGCGATGGTCAGTCCAACGTTGAGGCCGCGGGCCTCGGATGCCCCGCGATTTGCCGCTTCCATGATGCCCGGTCCGCCGCCGGTGCAGATCACGAAGCGGCGCTGGCCCTCTGCACCCAACCCTTTCGACCACTCGGTCAGGCGGAACGCCAGATCACGTGCAGCTTCATACCACTTCGAGCCCGGAGGCAACCGTGCCGAGCCGAAAAACACGATGGTATCCTCAATGCCCTCGGCTCGAAGCCGGCTTTCCGGCTCGAGATATTCGGAAAGGATGCGCAGCGCACGGGCCTCTTTGCTGTTCATGAACGCCGGGTTTCGGTACGCTTTAGTCGGTTTCAAAGTGGGACTCCTTGATTGCGATGAACGGTTGACGAAGTCACATGAACAGGATGCTTGAATAAGCAGCATGAACATTCCGCGCAACCAAACGTCGGCGCCGCGGTCCATATACACATCCTAACGACTGATACCTGCAGATGCTGAAAACCCTGAAATACCTTTTTGATACATCCGGCGATGGAGTTGCAATATCCGGCTTTGAACGTCGCCATCTCCATCTCGCAGTGGCAACTTTGCTGCATGAATCCACCCGCGTCGACCTTGAGTCGCATGCAGCGGAATATGCGGCCGCTGAACGCGCGCTCTCTGATCTCTTTGACCTTGATGCTGCCGACTGCTCGGCACTGCTCGGGGAAGCGCAGAGGAACAGCGGCTTGACTTCGTATTACGCGCCGGTGGCAGTCATCAAGCGGGACTTTTCAATGCCGCAACGCATCGCGCTGATCGAGCACCTGTGGCGCATCGCCTATGCGCACGGCCAACTCGATCTTTATGAAGATCACTTCGCACGCAAGATTGCCCACCTGCTGCATGTTCCAAATACCCAGACCATGCTGGCACGCTCACGGGCGCAACAGAACAGGCGATGACTTTGGCCGGAGCGGGCTGTGCGGCCTGAATTTCCCGGTAGAAGCTGATGTTATTACTAAGTAATTGTTTTTAATCATTATTTTTGCGGTATCGCCGTTCGAGGTGCTCGCGAAACCAGAGCGGATTCAGCGCCTCACCACTGGCGCGGCGCACCAGTTCCGGTGTTTCCCACAGACTCGCCTGCGACCAGATGTTCGTACGCAGCCACTCGAACACCGGCTTCAGATCACCCGCTGCAATCTGCGCGTCCAAGCCGGGCTGTGTACGGCGCATGGCTGCAAACCACTGCGCCGCATACATCGCACCCAGCGTATAACTCGGAAAATAACCGAAGGCGCCTTCGGTCCAGTGCACATCCTGCAGGCAGCCATCCCTGTAATTGCCGCGGGTATCGAGTCCCAGCAATGACTGCATTTTTTCATCCCATAGCGCAGGGATGTCGTCGGGTTCGATGTCACCCTCGACCAGCGGGCGTTCGATTTCGTAGCGCAGGATCACGTGCGCCGGGTAAGTCACTTCGTCGGCATCGACACGGATAAACCCCGGTTTCACCCGGGTCCACAACCGGTGAAGATTGTCCGGCTTAAATGCCGGCTGATCGCCAAAATGTTTTTTCAGCAGCGGCGCCAGCAGGCCGACAAAGGGGCGACTGCGCGCGAGCTGCATTTCGAACGACAGGCTCTGGCTTTCGTGCAGTCCGTAGGAGCGTGCGGTGCCGACCGGCTGCCCCAGCCAGTCGCGCGGCAGATTCTGCTCGTAACGCGCGTGGCCGGTTTCGTGAATGGTGCCGAGCAGGCTGCGTGCAAAATCGCCTTCGTGATAACGCGTGGTCAGACGCACATCTTCGGGCACGCCGCCGCTGAACGGATGTGTGCTTTCATCCAGCCGCCCCGCCGAAAAATCAAACCCCAGCAGCGTCATCACTTCCTGGTTCAACGCGCGCTGTGCGGTCACCGCGAACGGACCCTGCGGCACAATGACCGGCTCATTGGCCTGTTCATTTTCCTGCCTGACCTGCACGCTTGAGATCAGACCGGGCAGCCACTGTTTCACATCATCGAAAATGCGATCAATGTCGGCCGCACGCACACCCGGTTCGAAGCGGTCCATCAGCGCGTCATAACGGGACAGCCCCGTGTCATCCGCGAGCAATTGCGCCTCTTCGCGCGCCAGCTTCACCACCTCGCGGAAGTTTGAGAGAAAACCCTTCCAGTCATTGGCTGCACGCTGGCTGCGCCAGGCGTGTTCGCAGCGCGCGCCGGCCAGTGTCTTCGCCTCGACCAGCGATTCCGGCAATGCGTTGGCGTCGCGCCAGTCGCGGCGGATTTCGCGCAGGTTGGCGCGCGCAATATCGTCAAGCTTCTCCTGCTCCGCCGCCTGCAGCCATTGCGTCAGTTGCGGATCGGTCCGTGTGCGATGAATCAATGCGTTCAACTCGGCCTCGGCCGCGGCGCGCGCCTCGTTGCCTTTGGGTGGCATCATGGCATTACGGTCCCAGCCGACGATGGACGCCAGATGGTTGTAACGGTACAGCCGCGACCAGATGCGTGTCAGTTCGAGGTAATTCGGCGCAGGCACGGAATTGCTTTCAGCGGATAGCGGCATGTGATTGGGCGCCGGATCAGAAATTGCCGATGAAATCCTTCTTGATCAGCTCGACACCATTGTGACGCAGGATGTTGTAAACGGTCGCCGCATGAAAATGGAAATTCGGCAGCGCAAACTTGAGCAGGTAATCCATGCCCTTGAACGTGTAATCCTGTTTACCCAGTTTCAGCGTGATGTCCTTGTCGGCACTGGCGTCAATCGCCGCCTGAGGAACCGTGTTGATGAAAGCGATGGTGTTGGCAATGCGCGTCTTCAGTTCGGCAATGGTCTGCTCGGTATCTTCGTGTTTGGGCACTTCGACGCCGCCAAGACGCGCCACCGCCCCTTTGGAAACATCGCAGCACACCTGGATCTGGCGTGCGAAATGGAACATGTCGGGAAACAGCCGGGCCGTGGTCAACGCGGCGGGATCCAGTTTTTTGGCATCGATGTGGGCTTGCGCCTTGTCGAGCAGCGCCGAGAGGTTATTGAGGATGTGCACAAAACGCGGTGTGCTGACGGCATACATGGAGATGGGCATGATGGATTCCTTGTGTGTAAGAGGGGTTGTTATCAGGCGCCGCCTTCAAGCAGCGCCTTGATCTTCGGCTCGGGTTTCCAGTAGTCGGGGCCTTTCAAAAATTTTCCGTTGCCGTCATAGATCGGCTTGCCATCGGCGCCGAGCTTGCTTTGGTTGCTGTCCATGATGATATCCAGTACCTCTTCCAGCGGCAGGCCGTATTTCAGCGCTTCGGAGCGGCAATACACAATCACGTCACCGAGCAGATCAGCCATGGCGACAAGTATGTCGGTCGCCGCGCCGCCTTGCTGCGCCAGCGCGACGATCTGATCGATTTCATGCACTTCATCCATCAGCGTGGCCTTGAATTTTTTCAGGCGGGCAATGACATCTTCCGGCAAAACCGGACGATCGCTCGCGGGGAGTTTGTACATGGCGTTCATTGCAGCAATGCGGCCGGCAAAGGATTTGTTCATGAGAAATATTTGCGGGGACGGGTCAACTCGGAAATCGGCGGGTTCGGGATGCGATGTCCATCTGTTTTTTGATCAGGATGGTTACTCTGCTTTATACATCAAAGCCGCTCCCGTCGGATAAACCAGCGCGGAGACCATGGGCAAGCTGCAATGAGGGCTCCGGCAGTTGCTCTACTCCAGCGCACGCAAAGCGCCGCTGGTCATGCGCAACCGCGAAGCAAGTTCGCGGCTGAGGTTGCGGTAAATCTTGATGCCCAGCAGCGGGTGTTGCTGCATCAGTCCGGCAAATTCGCCGGCACTCAGCGAGTACAACACGACCCTTTCGCCGTTGGCAAATGCGTCGGCCGAACGGCGCTGCCCCTCGATCATCGCCATTTCGCCAAAAAACACGCCAGGCACAAACGTCGCCAGTCGCCGCGCGTGTGCCTGATCCGCAAGGCTGATCTTGATGCTCACCGAACCGCGTGCAATCAGGTACAGATGGTCGCCATCATCACCTTCTTTGAAAACCGCTTCGCGATCACTCAATTCATGACGTTTGAGAAGGGCGGTAATTGCCGTCATTTCATCCGCATCCAGTCCCGCGAAAAGCGCCATGTCCTGAGGCGCCAGTTCCGGAGCATCCGCAAATCGGTCCTGTTTGAGCAGTCTGTCTTCAGCCCATTCGAGGGCACGGTCAAGATCCGGAAACCAGTGCTGGCTGCCGACGACCGTCGCGATCCCCAGCGTCCGCAGGTAACGGCCGTGTGTTTCATTTTCGCGCAAATGACTCAGCAGTATGCGCATTTTGCGGCGCGCAGCCATGTGACCGATGGTTTCCAGCGTTCGCGCGCCGCTGGCATCGATCTCGGTGACCAGACGGAAATCCAGAATGACGTAGCGAATGTCGTCCGGCAGGCGTTCGATGTCCGATTGCAGATGATCCGTCGTGCCAAAAAAAATGGCGCCTTCCAGTTCGAATATACATATCTGCCGCGCCATCGGCAGCAGCGCGGCCCGCACCTCGGGGCTGCGCACTTTCAGCGATGCCCGCACGGAGCCGTCCAGCGCACGGCGCACGGGCGAACCGCTGAGCTTGGCGAGCAGCAGAAGCACGGCAGCGGCGATACCGATGGCAAATGCCACTATCATGTTGAACAGCAGCAAGGCCAGCGTCACGCAAAGCACCACTGCCAGGTTAAGCAGGATTTCGCGACGATCCGTACCGACCTCCGAGAGGCGTCGCACCATGTCACGGGTCCAGCGGTCGACCAGGGTAAGCGCGGTATAGATGATTACACCGGCCAGCGCGGCAACCGGCACCCGCGCAATCAGCGGCGAAAGCACCAGTGCCGCTGTCAGCATGAACAGCGCATGAAAAAGCGCCGATGCCGGTGTGCGGCCGCCGGCGAGATGATTGGCGACGCGGGTATGGGTGGATGTCAGCGTGGGTATGGCGCCGAACGCCGCCGCCAGCGCGTTTGCCGCACCCTGCCCTTTCAGCAATCGGTTGCTGTCATGGCGACTGCGCGTCACCGGGTCGGTAACCACCGCAGCAAGCAGGCCGTCCAGCGAAACCACCGCCGCCAGCAGCAGGGCACTCGGCAGCAGGAACGCCAGCCATGTGCCGATTTCGTCCCGGCCCGTCAGATAAACCATGGCCACCAGCTCGCGCGGCGCAAAATCCAGCATTGGCAACTGACCGACCACCGGCCCGACTGTTTCCGGCGCGAGCCACCCCAGCAGGTAATGCAAAGGCATGCCAACGATCAGGCCACAGAGCAGTGTCGGCACCCTGCGGGTAAAACGGGGCGTCAGAAAAATCACCGCAACCACAGTTGTGGCAACCAGAATGCTGGCGGGCCGGATCGCATCCAGATTTTTCATGATCACCAGCGGCGATACGCCCATGTCGAAGCCCAGCACCGGCGCGGCCTGCGACACCAGCATCAGCAGCGCAATGCCATTCATGAAACCGGCGATGACCGGGTACGGCACGAACTTGATCGCACGCCCGAATCCGAGCACACCGAACAGCACCTGGAACATGCCGGAGATGAATACCGCGATGAACGCCAGTGTCAGCACTTGCGGCACATCCGGGCCCCCGGATGTCTGCAGCAGGGGATGCACAGCGAGCGTGGCGATGATGCCGGCAAAGACCACGGTCGCCGAGGTTCGCGCTCCCATGATCTGGCTGGGTGCTGCCGGAATCATTGCTGCGACGATGCTGCCGACCACCGAAGACAACAGGCCCGCGACTACACCGGTCGCCGCGTATTCAGGCCCCAGAGCCGAGAACGCCAGCAAGCCGAGGCCCATCGCATGCGGGATCGCGATCAAAGCGGCGGACAAGCCGCCTGAAATATCGCCCAGAACAACGCGCGCTTTTTCCCGTCGTGACGGGATATGCGCTCCGGCCACGGCCTCGTTATTGTTTGCCGACAAAAGATCCGCCCTGTTTCATCAAGGCGCCTGATTGCATGACTTCCCGGCCCGGCGCCGTGACCTGTTCAACCGAGTATAAGTCGCGGGGGGGCGATATTTGATGACAGCGGCCCTGGAAGCCGTAACGCGGAAGGAATCAACCGGTCAAACGGCCCTGACGATTTTCCGGTCTCCGGCGCCAGGCAGATAAACCGGCTGGTATTCAGAGCGATTCGGCTGGCCTGCCGCAACGTGCATGACCTGGTTGGCAAGGTCAAATACGGTGGAGGCTATGGTCATGCTCGATCCCTGTCCTGCGTACTCATGCGGCGCACGGCAGATCGCGCGCGGCGCTCCGAATTCGTCGCGCAGCACGGCCTTGACGTCGTCAACCGTGATGGCGCCGATTTTCGGTTCGAGCAACTGGCGCGCGCGGAAATCGCGGTACAGGCTGTCGCCGTTGTAGGATTTCGCCACGCCCTGCACCTGCGCCGCAAGCGACTGGAAGTGATTGGCATGCGTCAGCAGCCCACGCTCCGGATACACGGGATAGACACTGTCCGGCGTGGTCTCGAAATCAATCGCGACACCATCCCGGTGCGCCAGCACGTAATTGCCCGACGCCCCGCGCGGCGAACGCGTCAGGATGTCGATTGCCTCGTAAAAATGGCGCGAATTGAGCATGCGTCGGCGCAGGATCGGAATCGGCACGCCGACCTTGCCCTTGTCGTCGCTCGAAGTCAGCATGTTGCCGCAGACCACGATGCCATGTTCGTTGAAGCCGTCTCGACCGACCATGCCGGCTTCGACGATCAGCGACAGCGCAGGCTTGTCCTTTTGCCGGATGCGCAGCAGCACCACACTGTCCAGCGCCGGGCTGCGCCAATCCCAGTTCTTGCCGACGATGACGCCGCGATGCTGCGTGGCCTCCGGCAGCACGGCGATGGTGGTGCACTCGGTCGCTGCGCGGCTGCCGCGACTGGCGCCGTACATCAGTTCCGTCCTGCAATTGACGGCAACGATATCTTCCAGCTGCTGACGCGAACCCTCGGCTATGCCGTGGATTTCGGCCATGATCGCTGTATCAATGCCCTCAATCTGTTCGGCAAACGCCCGCGCCCGTTCACGCACCTGGTCGAGTGACAGTTTGGAATGCCGGCCGAACACGCCTAGGTAAAAATCAATGGTCTTGGCAACGCGGTCGGCCGCCAGCGTACCGTGCTGCACGCCGCATTCGCGGGCATCGCCTTCAATGGCGTAAATCGGAAACGGTTTATACATGGGAGATTCCCCGTTTGACGCGTTTATTCGAGCTTGATGTTCTGGGTGGTGATGATGCGTGCGAGCTTGTCAATATTGGCCCTGAGCATTTCTCGCAGCTCCTCCGGCGTGCTCGCCACCGGATCAAGGCCGGTTTCCAGCATCGGTTCGCGCACTTCCTTCAGCGTCACCATTTTTTTGACCTCAGCGTTGAGCAGTTTGATCACACCGTCCGGCAGCCCCGCAGGGCCGTAAAAACCCATCCACGACGGAAAATCGTAACCCGGCAAACCGGTTTCAGCGATGGTCGGTATGGCCTGGGCCGCGGCGGTACGCTTGGCGCTGGTCACACCAAGCGCGCGCAGCTTGCCGGTCTTGACGTGCTGCATCGCCGCAGCAATGACGCCGAACGACAGGTCGATGCGTCCGGCCATCAGGTCGGTATAGCCGGGACCGCTGCCTTTGTACGCCACATGCAGCATGTCGATCTTGGCCATGGATTTGAACAGTTCTGCCGCGAGGTGCGGCCCCTGGCCGATGCCGGACGAACCGAAACTCAGGCTGCCAGGCTGCTTTTTGGCAAGCACAATGATGTCCTTCGCCGTTTTTGCCGGAACTGTCGGGTGTGTCACCAGCATCAGCGGATAGGTGGCGAACAGCGAAATCGGCGTGAAATCGCGCAGCAGATCGAGTTTGACGTTGGGATATAGCGTGGGCAATGCCGCCATCGCGCTGCCGGCGATGATCAGGGTATAGCCGTCCGGTGCTGCACGCGCCACGTACTGGCGGCCGATCACAGCGCCGCCGCCGGGCCGGTTCTCCACCAGAAATTGTTTCCCGGTGGCGTCGGTGAGCTGTTTGGCAATGATGCGCCCCATGAAGTCATCGGAGCCTCCCGGCGCAGCGGTGACGACGATACGCACCTGTTTGTTGGGGTAGGTTTGTGCCGCACTGACCGCTGAAATTGCCATCAGCGCCAATCCGATGATGCTTTTCATTTGCTGCTCTCCCTTGATTGTTGCAGGCAGGTAACCATTGATACTGCCTGATGCCGCGACCCCTTGTTGATGACATCATCAGTGTATCTGCCACCCTCACAGACGGCAATCATGCCGGAACCGATATCGGACATCTGGTGCTGCCGCTTCAGCCCTGGCACTGTAAACTCGCACTCTCCGATTTCCCGGTTCAAGCAAACCGGCAAGCACAATCATGACCATCGCACAAATTACTGCTGCTGTTGAACACATCAAACCCGCCCGTGCGGCGGACGCCTACGCCGGCCAGGAAAGCCTGACCTTTCTGCGTTGCCGGGTAACCACATCCGATGGGCTGATAGGCCAGGGTGTCACCGGTCGTTTTCTCGCCGACCAGGTGGCCCATTTGCTGAATGGCGGCATCGCCGCCGCAGCCAAAGGCATGGATGCTCTGGACATCGAAGCCGTCACTGTGCAGCTCGCGAAAAAATTCAACCCGCGTCAATCCACCGGCGTATTCGTTTCTGCCATGTCGGCGCTGGACCTCGCGCTGTGGGATATCAAGGGCAAGGCACTGGGCCAGCCCGTCGCGCGACTGATCGGTGGTGCGCGCACAGCCGTGCCGGCCTATGCCACGGCCGGTTTGCCGGCGTTTGCCGAGGATGAACTTGTCACAGCGTGCAAAAACGCGCTGGACGCGGGATTCCACGGCGCCAAAATCCTCGTCGGCGCCGGACGCAGTCCGGACGAGGATGCGCGCCGCATCCGCGCCGTGCGCAACGCGATCGGCAGCGCACCACTGATGCTGGACGCCAACTGTTCTTTTTCAGTCGCCGAAGCCAAACGA
>JAKFUJ010000319.1 GCA_021732805.1 Betaproteobacteria bacterium
CGTCTGGCCGCCTACGAGCACGACCTGAAACTGTTTTCGGTGTCGGCGCTGCTGACCCTGCCCTTTCTACTGCTGATGCTCGGCATGTTTTCCGGACGGGGTCACGGCTGGTTCCCGCCGGTATTGCAACTGCTGATCGCCACACCCGTGCAATTCTGGATCGGCAGCCGGTTCTACACCGGCGCGTACCACGCGTTGCGCGGCGGCGGCGCCAACATGGATGTACTGATCGCGCTCGGCACCAGCATGGCTTATTTCTACAGCGCCGCCGTGGTGCTGCACGGGCTGAACGGGCATCTGTATTTCGAAGCTGCCGTAAGCATCATCACGCTGGTGTTCCTCGGCAAACTGCTGGAATCCCGTGCCCGCGCCCGCGCCTCGGCAGCCATCGAGGAATTGATCCGCCTGCAGCCGAAGACCGCGCGCATCGAACGCGACGGCGGCATTGTCGAAATTCCCGTGGCGGACATGCGCGTCGGCGATGTGTTCGAGGTGCGTCCGGGCGAAGCCGTGCCGGTCGATGGCGAGGTCATCGATGGATCATCCAGCATTGATGAAGCCATGCTCACCGGCGAAAGCCTGCCGGTCGCCAAAAACGCCGGCAAGCCGGTGTATGCCGCCACCATCAACGCTGAAGGACTGCTCCGCTGCAAGGCCACCGGTATCGGCGCCGATACGGCGCTGGCCGGCATCATCCGCCTGGTCGAGGAAGCGCAGGGTTCGAAAGCACCCATCCAGCGCCTGGCCGATGTCATCGCCGGTGTATTCGTACCGGTGGTGGTGGCCATCGCACTGCTGACGTTCATCGGCTGGTGGTGGTTCAGCGACGATTTCACCACGGCCCTGATCAACGCCATCGCCGTTCTGGTCATCGCCTGCCCCTGCGCACTGGGGCTGGCCACACCGACCGCAATCATGGTCGGCAGCGGCGCCGGTGCGCGCGCCGGTGTGCTGATCAAAAACGCCGAAGCGCTGGAACACGCCGGCCATATTGATACGCTGGTCGTTGACAAGACCGGCACCCTGACCCAGGGCAAACCCGCAGTCACCGATATCGTGACCAGCGGCACCACAGATGAATACAGTCTGTTGCGCATCGCCGCCGCCCTGGAATACGGTTCCGAACATCCACTGGCGCGCGCCGTGCTCGAACACGCCCGCGCACGGCAGATCGCCAGCGTATCGGTGCAAGATTTCGAAGCCGTCACCGGCAAGGGTGTGCGTGCCGTGGTCGAGGGTAAACCCGCCCTGCTCGGCTCACCGCAGTTCCTCGCTGAAAACGATCTGGGACTTGATGAACAGACGGTTGCGCGACTGCAGGACCAGGGCAAGACCGTCATCGGCATCACCCATGATGCACACGTGCTCGGCCTGATCGCCATTGCCGACCCGCTGCGGCCATCGTCGCGCGCAGCAGTGGCCGCGCTGCAGGCGCTGGGCATCAACGTCATCATGCTTACCGGAGACAACCGGCGCGCCGCAGCTTATATTGCCCGCGAGGCCGGCTTGACGACGTTCGAGGCGGAACTGCTGCCGCAGGACAAGGCGCAGCGCGTCAACGCGCTGACGCAGCAGGGACACCAGGTAGGCATGATCGGCGACGGCGTGAATGACGCGCCGGCGCTGGCCGCAGCCCGGGTCAGTTTCGCCATTGGCGCCGGTTCCGATGTGGCCATCCATGCCGCCGATGTGACGCTGATGCGCAGCGACTTGTTGAGCGCAGTGGATGCCGTGAGCCTGTCGCGCGCGACTTTTCGCAAAATAAAGCAGAACCTGTTTTTTGCCTTTATTTACAATATATTGGGTATCCCGCTGGCGGCCGCCGGCCTGCTCAACCCGGTGATCGCCGGCGCGGCAATGGCGATGAGTTCCGTATCAGTGATCAGCAATTCACTGCTGCTCAAACGATGGAAAGCAGCGCGGAATGCCCCCCAAGGGGACTTCCTTCGGGGCGCGCAGTGATGAGTGCAGAGCGAACTCCGTCCATCACTCCGCACTCATCACTCATCACTCATCACTCATCACTTTTATCCCGCATCCATTCACTCACAAACCAACGGAGAAACTTATGGAAACCACAGTGGTAGCAATTTCCGGCATGACCTGCATGGGCTGTGTGTCCAGCGTGAAACGCGTACTCGGCGGCATGGCCGGCGTCGCTCAGTCGGAAGTCTCGCTGGATACAGCGCAGGCCGCGGTGACTTACGACTCCGCCAAAACCAGCCTGCAAGCCATCAAGGCCGCGATCACGGATGCCGGTTATGACGTCGCCTGAACCCAAACGCCCCGCGGCCCGCGCCGACTGCCATGACCCGCTGTTTGCGCAACATTCGGGCGTCCAGCCGCACAAGCAGTCGTTGCTGAAACGCTTGAACCGCGTCGAAGGCCAGGTGCGCGGTGTCGCGCAGATGATCACTGATGACCGTTACTGCATTGATGTGCTGACCCAGGTCGCCGCCGTCCAGTCGGCGCTGGACGCCGTGGCGCTGCAATTGCTGGAGGATCACACCAGGGGATGTGTCGCCGATGCGGTAAAAGCCAACCGCGGCGATCAGGCGATCGCCGAACTGATGACGGTGGTCAAACGCTTCGCGCGGTAAGGCCCGCCAACAATCCCTGACCTACCAGTTCCAGGGCTGCCACCACTGCGCACTCTTCCGCGGCCCACCCTTCAGGTAAACACTGTCCGGAAAATTGGTTTTCATCACGCGTTCGGCGTCATTGCGCAGCGCAGTCATGCCCAGCGCGTCATAGGCCTGAACCATGATCACCAGCCCTTCCTCGTTGGCCGGTGCGCTGGGGTAGGTTTTCAGGGTGTACTGCGCACGGTTGGCGGCCGCAACAAAGGCCTTGCGCTTCATGTAATAACGGGCAACGTGAATTTCATGTGAGGCCAGCGAATTGACCAGGTAATTCATGCGCTGGATGGCGTCCGGCGTGTATTTGCTGTTCGGGTAACGCGTCGCCAGATCCTTGAATGCGATAAATGCCTCTGCCGCAGCCTTGGGATCACGCTCGGACGGGTCCTGCCCGCTGAAAAACCCGAGGATGCCGAGATCGTCATTGAAATTGATCAACCCCTTCAGGAAATACATGTAATCGGCGCTGGGGTGATTCGGGTTCTGCTTGACGAAACGTTCGATAGTCGCCAGCGCCGAGGCCGGATCCTCGTTTTTCCAGTAGGCAAAAGCCACTTCAATCTGCGCCTGCTGCGCAAAACGGCCGAACGGATAACGCGATTCGATACGTTCGTAATGCTTGATCGCGGTTTCCCAGTTGCGATCGGCGAGTTCCTGACGGGCCTCGGCGTAGAGCTTCTGCACCGACCAGGCCCGGGTCTCGTCCACTTCCTTGCCGCCGAAGATGCTGCAGCCGCCCAGCAAACCGGCAACAGTGACGGCGACGAATAACGTTAGAATGTTTCGCTTGAAGGCGAACAGAAATGCAGACATCGATGCAGACTTCAATACGCGCTGATTTTTCATCTGAAAATTATACCGAAAACGGGGACATCCCGGCTGCGCATCATCTGACGGTGCCGGCAGAATGCGCCGGCTTGCGGCTGGACCAGGCGCTGGCGCAACTGCTGCCGCAGTATTCCCGCGCCCGGCTGACGACCTGGATCCGGGAAGGCCGTGTCACGGTTGGTGACAAGACCCCTGCGCCGCGCGACAAACTTCATGGCGGCGAGCGGATTACCGTGCAACCGGCTTTGTCACCCGAAGAAACGGCGTTCCGGCCCGAAACCATCCCGCTGCAGGTCGTTTATGAAGACAACACGCTGATTGTCATCAATAAACCCGCCGGACTGGTGGTGCATCCGGGCAGCGGCAACTGGCAGGGCACACTGTTGAACGCGCTGCTCGCCCATGCCCCGCAACTGGCGACCGTCCCGCGCGCCGGCATCGTGCACCGGCTCGACAAGGACACCAGCGGCTTGCTGGTGATCGCCAAGACCCTGATCGCACAGACCGATCTGGTGCGTCAGTTGCAGGCGCGCACCGTCACTCGCGAATACCGCGCAGTCACCCATGGCAAAGTTACCCGCGACGGCAAAATCGAAGGCGCCATCGGCCGCGACCCGCGCAGCCGCACCCGCATGGCCGTGGTGCGCGGTGGAAAACCGGCAGTCACGCATTACAAAGTGCTGGAAAAACTGGCGCGTGCCAGCGTGCTCGCCTGCCGTCTCGAAACCGGCCGCACCCATCAGATTCGCGTGCACTTGCAGAAACTCGGCCATCCGATCTGGGGTGACCCGGTTTATGGGCCGCGCAATCCACCCGTCACGCCGCAACTGCCGCGACAGGCGCTGCATGCCGAAAAACTGGCGCTGACCCATCCGCAAAGCGGTGAAACCCTGCACTGGCAGGCCCCTCTGCCCGACGACATGCAACAACTGATCGCTGCGTTGCGCGAAGAATGAACACTATTCATCCGCAATGGATCATTCCTGAGTGGCCGGCGCCGGCGCATGTGCGGGCGCTGGTCACCACACGTGCCGGCGGTGTCAGCAGCGGGGCCTGTGCCGGCATGAATCTCGGTCGGCGCACGGCTGACGATCCGGCGGCGGTCGAGGCCAATCACGCACAGCTGAACCGGCTGCTGCCGCAACCACCGCGTTGGCTGGCGCAGGTGCATGGCAACACTGTAGTGGATGTCGATACCCTGGCCGTGGTGCCGCAGGCCGACGCCAGCGTCGCACGCCGCCCCGGAACG
The DNA here is from genome assembly GCA_021732805.1 of Betaproteobacteria bacterium. Lineage (GTDB taxonomy): Bacteria > Pseudomonadota > Gammaproteobacteria > Burkholderiales > SG8-41. The sequence continues at coordinate 4,717 of JAKFUJ010000319.1, forward strand.
GTCTGCGCCATTCTCGTTGCCGACTGCCTGCCCGTATTGTTCACCGACCGCGCCGGCACCTGCATCGCCGCCGCGCACGCCGGCTGGCGTGGTCTGGCCGGCGGCGTCATCGCCAATACCGTTGCACGCATGCCGGCCAAACCTGCCGGGCTGCTGGCCTGGATCGGCCCCGGCATCGGACCGACCGCTTTTGAAGTCGGCGATGATGTACTGCAGGCCTTCTGCACAGAAGAGCCGGAAAGTAAATCGGCGTTCAAGCCGTTGCGGGCTGGTAAATGGTTGTGCAACCTGCCGGCGCTGGCACGCGATGCCTTGCGCCGCGCCGGCGTGACAGAGGTGTATGGCGGCGACCTGTGTACATATACCGATCCACAACGCTTTTATTCCCACCGCCGCAATCCGGCGACTGGGCGCATGGCGGCGCTTATTTGGAGACAGTGATGAATGATGAGTGATGAGCGCGGAACTAACCCCGCCCTTAGCTCATCATTCCTCACTCATCACTTGCTCACCTCCCCGCCCTTCGCTCCTCACTCCTCACTCATAACTCATCACTTGGTTATAATCCCGCCTCGCTGCGCGCCCCGAAGGAAGTCCCCTTGGGGGACAGCCCCTCTGAAAGCCCTCCCTTTTGAATACACTGACTTGGATCGTTATCGCCACCCTCGCCGGCGGCATCCTGTCGGCTGTCGTTGCCAGCCTGTTTGCGATCCAGGCCAAGGCGTCGCAGGTGCCGATGCTGGTCAGTTATGCGGTCGGCGCGCTGCTCGGCGCCGCGTTCATCGAAGTACTGCCCCACGCCTTCGAGAAAAGCGAAAACATCCAGGCCACCGCGGCCACCGTGCTGTTCGGCATTCTGGGATTTTTCATCCTCGAAAAGCTGGTGCTGTGGCGGCACTGCCATGTCGAGGCATGCGAAGCCCATGACCCGCACACGCCGCCGCAACCGAATCATGGCCACAACGATCACGGCCGCAGCGGGCTGATGATCCTGGTCGGCGACACCTTTCACAATTTTGTCGACGGCGTGCTGATCGCCGCCGCCTTCATGGCCGACATCCAGTTGGGCATCGTCACCGCCATCGCCATCATCGCCCACGAAGTGCCGCAGGAAGTCGGCGACTTCCTGATTTTGCTGCACTCCGGTTACAGCAAAGGCAAGGCAATGCTGTTGAATATAATCGCCAGCGCAGCCATGGTCATCGGCGGCGTTCTGGCGTATTTCATGCTGCAGATCGCGCAGTCGCTGGTCACACCGCTGCTGGCACTGGCCGCAGCCAGCATGCTCTATGTCGCCGTCGCCGACCTGATCCCGGGCCTGCACCGGCGACCGGAACTGGCGGCCACTGCGCAACAAGTGCTGCTGATCGGACTCGGTATCGCAACCATCTGGCTGGTCGGCGCCTGGGCGCACGGCAGCCACTGATACTATCCGATAGCGGCGCCCGCGCATTGTCTGTGCGCACATACTGATATGTTATTGTGATTGCGAATGCAGTGGCCATACACATGTCATTCGCCTGCACTATGCTGCTGACTGCCCATGACTGAATCCACGTCCAAACCCATGCCCGAATCTGCGTCGAACAATTCTGCGGCTGCATTTGCCGAACTGAACCGCATGCTGTTTGCAGGAGCGGCCGGCAAGCTTGATGCCGCGCAGAACATGCCCGACATGACGCAGATGATGCAATTGCTGAGCGCCGGCATGGCACAAGACAGCGAACACTGGCTGGAACTGAACAACCGTTATTACCGCGAACACCTGGCATTGTGGCAGGCCTGCGCAAATCCGCAAGCCTCCAGCGACAGTGCTGACCCGCCACCGGACCGCCGCTTCCGCGCCCCGGAATGGCGCGAGCCCTATTACAATTACCTGGCCCGGTCCTATCTGCTGTCGGCGCGCTGGCTGGAAGAAATGACTACTGCGGCCAAACTCGAAGCCCATGCCAAACACAAGCTCGAGTTCTACACGCGGCAACTGATCGACGCATTGTCGCCGGCCAACTATCCGTGGACCAATCCGGAAGCGATCAAGCTCGCCGCCGAAACCGAAGGCGCCAGCCTCACCCAGGGCCTGAAAAACCTCGCCGCCGACATCGACAAAGGACTGGTGTCGATGACCGACGAGACAGCCTTCGAAGTCGGCCGCAACCTGGCGGTCACGCCGGGCGCGGTGGTCTACGAAAACGATTTCATGCAATTGCTGCAGTACGCACCGTTGACTGCGCAAGTGCATGAACGGCCGCTGGTCATGGTGCCGCCGTGCATCAACAAGTACTACATCCTCGACCTGCAGCCCGACAATTCCTACGTCCGCCATGCCGTTGCCGCAGGGCACACGGTATTCATGGTGTCGTGGCGCAACATGCCGGCGGAAATGGGCCATGCGACCTGGGACGATTATCTCGAACACGGCGTGATGCGCGCCATTGCCGTGGCGCAGGACATCGGCGGCACGCCGCAGGTCAATGCACTGGGTTTTTGCGTCGGCGGCACGCTGCTCGCCTGCGCTCTGGCGGTACTGCGCGCCCGTGGCGATGATCCGGTCGCCAGCGCCACTTTCCTCACCACCATGCTCGATTTCAGCGATACCGGCGAACTGAGCGTGTTCATCGATGAGCCGTACGTGGCTGCGCGCGAAAGCGAATTCGCGCAGGGCGGCGTGCTGAAAGGACGCGAACTGGCGCTGACTTTCGCCAGCCTGCGCGCCAACGACCTGATCTGGCCGTACGTGGTCAACAACTACCTGAAGGGCCGCACGCCCGAGGCCTTCGATCTGCTCTACTGGAACAGCGACAGCACCAACCTGCCGGGCGTGATGTACAAGTATTACGTGCGCCACACCTATCTCGAAAACAACCTGCGCGTCCCCGGCAAACTCACCATGTGCGGCGTGCCGGTCGATTTGTCGAATGTCGACATGCCGGCCTACCTGCTCGCAGCCCGTGAAGACCATATTGTTCCCTGGCGCACCGCCTACGGCAGCGTGCCGCTGCTCGGCGGCCCGCTGCAATTCGTGCTCGCCGCCAGCGGCCATATCGCCGGGGTCATCAATCCGGCTGCGCGCAATAAACGCAATTTCTGGATCAATGATGCCCTGCCCCCGGAAGCCGAAAGCTGGCTGGAGGGTGCAGCCTCCCAGCCCGGCAGCTGGTGGCCGCACTGGACAAATTGGCTGCAGCAATACGGCGGCGCGCAGATTGCGGCGCCGGCAACACCCGGTAACGCCGGGCATCCGGTCATCGAACCGGCGCCCGGTCGTTATGTGAAAGCAAAAACCACGTAAATCCGCGCAACACCGCATGCAATGTCGTGGTTTGCTGTTAAATTAGAATCAGAAATTCAACCAAGGAGGCGGACATGTCACGCATTGCTATCGTTACCGGCGGTATGGGCGGACTGGGTGAGGCTATCTGCATGAAACTCTCGGAGATGGGTTATCAGGTCGTCGCGACCTATTCTCCCGGCAACAAAAAACACGGTGACTGGATCGCCGAAATGAAACAAAAGGGTCATGACTTCCGCGCCGTGGCAGTGGACGTCGCCGATTACGACTCCTGCCAGCAGGCCATCGCCAAAATCACCAAGGACGTCGGCCCGGTCGATGTGCTGGTCAACAACGCCGGCATCACCCGCGACACCACCTTCCGCAAAATGGAAAAAGACGGCTGGGACGCGGTCATGAAAACCAATCTCGACAGCGTGTTCAACATGACCAAGCCGGTGATCGACGGCATGGCCGAGCGCAACTGGGGGCGGGTCATCAACGTGTCTTCGGTCAACGGCCAGAAAGGCGCGTTCGGCCAGACCAACTATTCCGCAGCCAAGGCCGGCATGCACGGCTTCACCAAGGCAGCCGCGCTCGAGTACGCGCGCAAGGGCGTCACCGTCAACACCATCTCGCCGGGATACATCGGCACCAAGATGGTCATGGCCATCCCGAAGGAAGTACTGGATTCGAAAATCATTCCGCAAATCCCCATCGGCCGGCTCGGCAAACCCGAAGAAGTCGCCGGTCTTGTCGCCTATCTGTGCTCGGAGGAAGCAGCCTTCGTTACCGGCGCCAATATCGCCATCAACGGCGGCCAGCACATGCAGTAGGCACAGCAGACCGCAGGTTCCGGGCTCAATCCCGGATGCAGCATTCACTAATCGATAAGTTATTGATTTGTATCGTATTTTTAACTTGCACGGGTTGCGTTGCAACATTTCGTGTGGAATAATGCCTCACCCTACTTCCGAGGTTACCGATGAGCGCACAGGCCAGAACCATCAAGAAGTATCCGAACCGGCGACTCTATGACACCGAAACCAGCAGCTACATCACGCTGGCCGATGTCAAAAAACTGGTGCTCGAAAACGTCGAGTTCAAGGTCGAGGATGCCAAGACCAAGGACGATCTGACGCGCGCGATTTTGCTGCAGATCATCCTCGAAGAAGAATCCGCGGGCGCGCCGATGTTCACCAGCGACTCGCTGTCGCAGATCATCCGCTTTTACGGCAATGCCATGCAGGGCATGATGGGTGGTTACCTCGAAAAAAACATCCAGACTTTCATGCAGATCCAGAACAAACTGCAGGATCAGTCGCGCCAGGTCTACGGCCAGAACCCGATGCTCAACTCCGAAACCTGGAGCGAATTCGTCAAGATGCAAGGCCCTGCGATGCAGGGGCTGATGGGCCGCTACCTCGAACAGAGCGCGCAAACCTTCCTCAACATGCAAAACCAGCTGACCTCGCAGACCCGCAACCTGTGGGGCAACTTCCCGTTCCCCGGTTTTCCGGGACAACCTGAAACCAAAAAAGAAGACGGCGAAGAGCCGAAGTCATAACACGTCGTTCGCAACCGCAGACCGCCCTTGCGGCCTGCGCATCACGATCCGCATTTCTGACTTTCCCCTGCCGTGCCCATAACCCCACCCCGCAAGGTCGGTTTTGTTTCGCTTGGCTGCCCCAAGGCCACCGTCGACTCCGAACACATCCTGACGCAATTGCGCGCCGAAGGTTATATCGTCTCACCGACTTACCAGGATGCCGATCTGGTTGTCGTCAACACCTGTGGTTTTATCGACGCGGCGGTTGAAGAATCGCTGGATGCCATCGGCGAGGCGCTCGCCGAGAACGGCCGTGTCATCGTCACCGGCTGCCTCGGCGCCAAGGGCGACATCGTCCGTGAAAACCACCCGCAGGTGCTTGCCGTCACCGGCCCGCACGCCACGGCTGCGGTGATGGAGGCGGTGCACATCCACCTGCCGCAGCCGCACGACCCGCACGTCGACCTCATTCCGCCGCAAGGCATCCGCCTGACGCCGCGGCATTACGCCTATCTGAAGATTTCCGAAGGCTGTAACCACCGCTGTACTTTCTGCATCATCCCGTCGATGCGCGGCGACCTGGTCAGCCGGCCCATCGGTGACGTGATGAAAGAGGCGGAAAACCTGGTCAAGGCCGGCGTACGCGAACTGCTGGTGATTTCGCAGGACACCAGCGCCTACGGGGTCGACGTCAAATACCGCACCGGGTTCTGGAACGGGCGACCGATCAGGACGCGCATGACCGAACTGACCCAGGCACTGGCCGGACTCGGCGTGTGGGTGCGCCTGCATTACGTTTACCCGTATCCGCATGTCGACGAAGTCATCCCGCTGATGGCTGAAGGCAAACTGCTGCCCTACCTCGACGTGCCCTTCCAGCACGCCAGCCCGCGCATCCTGAAACTGATGAAGCGTCCGGCCAACAGCGAAGGCACGTTGCAGCGCATCCGCGACTGGCGCGCCATCTGCCCCGAACTGACCATCCGCAGCACCTTCATCGCCGGCTTCCCCGGCGAGACCGAAACCGAGTTTGAACAACTGCTCGAATTCCTCGAAGAAGCCCAGCTCGACCGCGTCGGCTGTTTTGCCTATTCGCCGGTTGAAGGCGCAAAAGCCAATGCGCTGCCCGATCCGGTTCCCCGGGACATCCGCGAGCAACGCCAGGCACGGTTCATGGCTGTGCAGGAAAAAATCAGCGCCGCGCGCCTGAAGAAAAAAATCGGCCAGACCATCACCGTGCTGGTCGACGAAGCCGGTCCCGAGGGCGCCATTGCGCGCTCCGCCGCCGATGCGCCGGACATCGACGGCCGCGTGATCATCAGCAAGGGCGCCAAGCTCAAGGTCGGCGAATTCGTCCGCGTCAAAATCACCAAGTCCGACGCCCACGACCTGTGGGCCACACCGTCCGGTCCGCGCGCCATTTAATCCGGCACCCCGCCAGACCATGCTGCAGACCCTGCGCCGCTGGGCCAAGCTGCTGAAAGGCGACGTGGTCATGCTGTGGTTTGCCTACCGCCACCCGCAAACACCGCTGTACGCCAAAATTTTCGCGGTGCTGGTGGTCGCCTATGCCTTCAGTCCGATCGACCTGATCCCGGATTTCATCCCCGTCATCGGCCTGCTCGACGACGCGCTGCTGCTGCCCATCGGTATCTGGCTCACGATCAAAATGCTGCCCGCCCCCGTCGTCGCCGAATGCCGGCTGCAGGCGCAGGCCTGGCTGGACGCGCGCCGGCCAAAACCGCAGAATTACTTCGCCGCTGCGGTGTTTGTTGCGCTCTGGATATTACTGGCATGGCTGCTGTGGCGCTGGCTGGCTGATC
>JAKFUJ010000071.1 GCA_021732805.1 Betaproteobacteria bacterium
CCTGAATCTCAAGCTCAACGCCACAGCGCGCAGCAAACAGCATTTCACAAATCGTCGCCAGCAGACCACCGTCAGAACGGTCATGGTAGGCGAGCAGCAGGTCATCCCGATTCAATTGCTGGATGGTCTCAAAAAAATGTTTCAGGTCGGCAGCAGCAATTACATCCGGTGTCGCATCGCCGACGGCGCCATGCACCTGCGCCAGCGCCGAACCGCCAAGGCGGTTCATTCCCCGCCCAAGATCAATCAGCAACAGGTCGGTATCACCGCAGTCGGTACGCAATTGCGGTGTCAGTGTTTTGCGTACGTCGCTCACCGGGGCAAATGCTGAAATGATCAGCGACAACGGCGCGACCACTTCCTTACTTGATCCGCCCTCCTCCCATGCGGTCTTCATCGACAGGGAATCCTTGCCCACCGGGATGCTGATTCCCAGCTGCGGACAAAGTTCCATCGCCACCGCATGTACGGTATCAAACAGCGCAGCATCCTCGCCCGGATGTCCGGCCGCAGCCATCCAGTTGGCTGACAGTTTCACGTCGCCGAGTTTCGCAATATTTGCCGCCGCGATATTGGTAATGGCTTCTCCCAGCGCCATGCGTCCCGAAGCTTCAGGATTCAGCACCGCCAGCGGCGTGCGCTCACCCATCGCCATCGCTTCGCCGCAGGTCGCGTTGAATCCCATCAACGTTACTGCCACATCCGCCACTGGAACCTGCCATGGTCCGACCATCTGATCGCGTGCGGTCATGCCGCCGACCGTACGGTCACCGATGCTGATCAAAAACGTTTTGTCGGCCACCGTCGGCAGACGCAGCACGCGATACAGTGCCTCACGGATATCAATACCGGTCGTATCAAACACCTGCCCTTCGCGGATCAGGCGTTTCACGTCACGTGTCATTTTCGGTGGCTTGCCCAGCAACACGGCGAGCTCCATGTCCACCGGATTGTTGTTGAATACCGCATCACCAACCATCAACCGGCCATCGCCGGTGGCCGTGCCGACCACGGCAAACGGGCAACGCTCGCGCTCACAAATCGCGCGGAAGCCTTCAAGCTCTTTTGGCGCAATCGCCAGCACATAACGCTCCTGTGCTTCGTTACACCAGATCTGCATCGGCGACATGCCCGGTTCCTCGCTGGGCACTTCGCGCAACTGGAAATGGCCACCGCGCTGCGCGCCGTGCACCAGTTCCGGCAGCGCATTCGACAGCCCCCCGGCGCCAACATCATGAATCGACAGCAGCGGATTGTTGGCGCCCAGTTCCCAGCAGCGATCGATGACTTCCTGTGCCCGACGCTCGATCTCCGGATTGCCGCGCTGCACCGAATCAAAATCAAGATCTTCCTGGTTGCTTCCCGTATCCATGCTCGAAGCTGCACCGCCGCCCAGCCCGATCAACATGCCCGGACCGCCGAGCTGGATCAGCAACGCGCCTACCGGCAGCGCATATTTGGCCGTATGCTGCGCAGCGATGTTGCCCAGTCCACCGGCAATCATGATCGGCTTGTGATAACCGCGCACCTCGCGGCCTACACGCATTTCGTAACTGCGAAAATAACCGGCGAGATTCGGCCGGCCAAATTCATTATTGAACGATGCCCCTCCAATGGGCCCGTCAAGCATGATCTGCAGGGCGGAAGCAATGCGTCCGGGTTTGCCCACCGGATTCGCTTCCCACGGATGTTCAAACCCGGGAATGCGCAGGTTGGATACCGAAAATCCGCTGAGCCCCGCTTTGGGTTTGGCGCCGCGGCCGGTCGCGCCTTCATCACGAATCTCACCGCCAGAGCCGGTCGATGCACCGGGGAACGGCGAAATCGCGGTCGGGTGGTTGTGGGTCTCGACTTTCATCAGGATATGCGTCAGTTCCCGACTGTAGCCATAGCCCTGCGCCGCGCCGGGATAGAAACGCTCAACCGTTGCGCCCTCAATCACCGACGAATTGTCGGAATACGCCACCACGGTGCCTTGCGGATGTTTTTCGTGCGTAGTGCGGATCATGCCGAACAGCGAACGATCCTGCTTCTCACCATCGATGACCCAATCGGCGTTGAAAATCTTGTGCCGGCAATGCTCAGAGTTCGCCTGCGCGAACATCATCAATTCGACATCGGTCGGGTTGCGGCCCATGCGTTTGAAGTTGTCAAACAGGTAATCGATTTCATCGACGGACAAAGCCAGCCCCATCGCGGCATTGGCCATGGACAGCGCATCACGGCCACCACCCAGCACGTCGACAGTCGCCAGTGGTTTGGGTGTCATGCGCTGAAACAGGGCTTCAGCCTCATCAAGATTGCCCAGCACTGATTCGGTCATCCGGTCGTGAATATGCGGCAACAGCGTCAGGCGCTGCGCAGCATTCAGGGACTTGCCGCTGGCGGAGCACCACCAGGCCACGCCGCGTTCGATGCGCTCCACGGCGGGCAGGCCGCAGTGCCGCGCAATATCGGTTGCTTTGGAAGACCAGGGGGAAATCGTACCGAGACGCGGCGTCACCAGCAGCGGCAGGCCGTCCTGCACCACCGGTGTCGTGGCCGGACCGTACTCGAGCAGACGATCCAGCTGCTGACGCTCGGCATCCTGCAGGGGCCGATTCAGGCTGATGAAATGCCAGTACTCGGCGGCAATCTGCAGCTCCGGAATTTCTGCACCGGCAGCTTGTAGGAGTTTTTTCCTGCGGAAAGCAGAGAGCGCATCGCGCCCTCTCAGGCGTAGGAAAAGCGGCATGATCAATGGCTGTTCGGAAAGCGCAATTTTACCCGAACCTGCCCCGCTCCGCAGAAGCGCATGCGTTAAACTTGCGGCCACCATGAATATGCCGCATACCGCACCGATATTGCTGACTGCTGACCTGCGCCGTATCGAGCAGGCTGCACTGAAAGGAAATAACCCCGCGCCATTGATGGAACGTGCCGGTCTGGCAGCCGCCGAACTGGCGCGCACGCTGGCCGGTGACAGTGGCAGGCCGGTGCTGATTCTCGCCGGACCGGGCAACAACGGCGGCGATGCGCTGGTGGTTGCCCGGTTGCTTAAACAATGGTGGTTCAAAGTCTGTGTCGTCAGCATTGCTGATTCACGACACTATTCCGGTGATGCCGCCGCCGCACTGCAGGCCTGGCGCAATGCCGGTGGCGAACTCGCCACGGAAATTCCGCTGGCGCAGGACTGGGCACTGATCATCGACGGACTGTTCGGCATCGGACTCAAGCGCGATCTTGATGGTGATTACGCGTCTCTGGTCGAACAGATCAACGCACTGGATGCGCCGGTACTGGCGCTGGATATCCCCAGCGGGCTCGATGCCGATACCGGTCGTGTTCTGGGCTGCGCAGTACTGGCCGATCACAGCATGACCTTCATTGCATTGAAACCAGGCCTGCTGACGCTGGACGGTGCTGATCACTGTGGCGATTTGCACGTCGCCGATCTGGGACTGACGATCGAGGTTGATGCCGCGCCCTACGGCGTGCTGATCGGTGATGCCGTACTGAAACACCTGCTGCCGCCGCGTCCGCAAAATTCGCACAAAGGCACTTACGGCAGCGCCGGCATCATTGGTGGCGCGCACGGCATGGTCGGTGCCGCATTGCTTGCTGCACGCGCTGCGCTGAAATGCGGTGCCGGTCGCGTCTACAGCGGGATGATTGCCAATGACGCACCGCTGGTTGACCTGCTGCAACCGGAACTGATGGTACTGCCGGCCGATGGCGTATTGCGACTGGATCACCTGACTGCACTGGCCATAGGCCCGGGACTCGGCAACTCCCCCGACGCTGCGGAATATCTCGATTGGGGGCTGGATGCAGCCGCGCCATTGGTCCTGGACGCCGATGCGTTGAATTTGATCGCCTGCACAGAGACATTAAAAGATAAATTAAAACAACGAGTTACAGCAACCATCCTGACACCGCATCCGGCCGAAGCCGCACGCCTGCTCGGCGCCACCACGGCAGAAATCCAGAATGACCGTGTCGCGTCGGCACTGAAACTCGCGCAGGAATTCAACGCCGGCGTCGTATTGAAAGGCGCGGGCAGCATTTGCGCCTGGCCCGATGGTCACTGGGCTATCAACTCTTCAGGCAATCCCGGCATGGCGGCCGCGGGCATGGGGGATGTGCTGACCGGCATCATCACGGCATTACTCGCGCAGGGTGTGCATGAACGCCATGCACTGACGGCTGGTGTCTACCTGCACGGCGCGGCCGCGGATTGGTGCGTCGCCCACGGCCATGGCCCCGTCGGACTGACGGCCGGGAATGTGTCCGATGCGGTGCGCGGACGGCTCAATCGCCGGGAGTAGGCCATCGACGCAACACAATCATCGCAGGTCCCGATCCACCCCGACCGGATATTCCGCTTGCGCGCCGGTCGCCATGATTGACTCGTGCCGGATGCTGATCCGCGTGATGCTGCTCGCTGCAGCGGCCACGCTCGCCCACGCGCAGGATACGCGCCTGCTCGCCGCGGAGTTGATCAGCGCCAAGGGCGGCTATATTGCAAAAAAACGCCAGCTCGAAGACATGCGCCTGCAGGCTTATGTACCGATACTGCTGCGGGCAGTCGGCAAAGGGCCGCAATGGAATCCATCGCATGCAAAATGGCGGGCGCTGGAACAGCGCATCACCACAGACTGGCTCAGGCTCAACGATGACTATGCCCGGCGCCTGGGACGTGATCCGTCTTATGACTGGTTTGACCATGCGCTCGCAGGCGAATACGCAAAAGCGTTCTCACCCGAAGAACTCCAGGCGTTAACAACCTTTCACAGCTCTGCCGCCGGACGGTCACTCCTGGGTCTGGAACGTGAATTATTGATGTTTTATCCGGTGCAGATGGTCGGCGCCCTCGGCCGTGCGCTGGGACTCAATGAACCGCTCTCCGGGGATGCCCGGAATTTGTTCCAGTCACCGGAGTCGCGTGCGCGCCGGGATTTCCTGAACCTGTTCGAAACCGAAGCCATCATCCGCGAGGAAGGATTCCGCGTCGGCGGCGCGTATGTGCAGGCGAGTTATCCGACCATCCTGCAGAGCGCGATCGCCGCGGCGGCACTGCGCATCGACGATTTGCGCGCCCGGTTGACCACCGCGCACCAATCATCAGTTATCGCCTTCATCAATTCGAGCCTGGGCCGCAAGGAACGAGAATTTCTCAGCCGCGCAACACCCGTCGTCCTGCCCGCTCCGGAGGATCCCAAATTCGCGATGGAGCAGGAAAGCGCGTTCTATGAGAATCTGGCCACGCTGACCGCACAATGGAAAAAAATGGCCGCTGACTAAAAACCCTGCTTGAGAGCATTTGCCTGAGGGCGGCGCCACGCCATTACATCACGCACTCAGCGTGCGCACCACGTACAGTCCCAGCATGGTCATTGCCAGCGAACCGATGAGGTGGCTGCCTATCAGCACCATTGCCCAGCCATAATGTTCTTCCTGCATCAACATCACCGCCTCCAGCGAAAAGGCTGAAAACGTGGTCAGGCTGCCGAGGAAACCGGTGATGAAAAACAAACGGTATTCAACGGGCAGCGTCATGTGCTGCACGAAGAACTCCAGCGCCGCACCGACCAGAAATCCGCCGATCAGGTTGACCGCCAGAGTGCCCAGCGGCAGGGTGGGCAGGACGTGGTTGAGCGCCGCCGAAAATCCCCAGCGCAGCCACGCACCGAGCGCCGCACCGATGCCCACTGCGGCAAAACCTGCGGCGCTCATGCGAAGTTCAGCACATCAGCAGGGTGTTGAAAAACTCCAGAACATCGCTTCAACTTGGCATTATCGATTTTTCAACCCTCATAAAATCAAAGATTTGCACGCGTGTGCGCCTGGTCGCTTCGCTCCCCACGCGCTCGCGCATCATTTTTTCAACAACCTGTTAGCTGGTGACACCGATATTCCACGGCACATATTCGTGATCGCCGAGGCCGAGCAATTCGCTCTTGGTTTTCTCTCCCGATGCCACGCGCAGCATCAGGTCGAAAATCTCCTGCGCTTTCTGTGACAATGACTTGGTGCCGTCAAGAATTTCACCGCAGTTGATGTCCATGTCTTCCGCCAGACGGCTGTACATCGGCGTATTGGTCGCCAGCTTGATTGACGGCACCGGCTTGGCGCCGAACATCGAACCGCGACCGGTGGTAAACATGATCATGTTGGCGCCGCCGGCAATCTGTCCGGTTGCCGATACCGGATCGAAGCCGGGAGTATCCATGAACACGAAACCCTTTTCCGTCACCGGCTCGGCGTAACGATAGACTGCGTTCAGAGGGCCAGTGCCGCCTTTCATCGACGACCCCAGCGATTTTTCGAAAATATTGGCCAGTCCGCCGTGCTGGTTGCCGGGACTGACCACGCCGTTGATCTGGGTATCCTTGCCCGCGTTGTAAACATCTTTCCACCAGCGGATGCGCTCAATCAGTTTCTCGCCAACCTCTTTGCTTCTGGCGCGACGCGTCAGCGTATGTTCGACACCATAGATTTCCGGCGTCTCCGACAGAATGTGGGTGCCGCCGTGACGCACCAGGATGTCCATCGCAGCGCCCAGCGCCGGGTTGGCCGTGATCGAAGAAAATCCATCCGAACCACCGCACTGCAGACCCAGCATCAGATGGCTGGCCGAAACACGCTGGCGCACGACCTTGTTGGCTTCGGGCAGCATTTCTTTCAGTGCAGCGATGCCGGCTTCGATGGTCATGCGCGTGCCGCCTGATTCCTGCATCACGAAAGTCTTCAACCGGGAACTGACTTCCATGCCCTCATCCTTCATCAAGCCCTTGATCTGGTTGCGTTCGCAGCCCAGACCCACAATCAGCGCGCCGGCCAGATTGGCGTGCTGCGCAAAACCGGCCATGGTCCGCCGCAAAAGGTTCATCGGCTCACCGGTCATTTCCATGCCACAACCGGTGCCGTGGGCAAACGCACAGACACCATCAATGTTCGGGTACTCCGCCAGACGCTCCGGGGTGAAGTATTCGGCAATCCTGTGCGCTACCGTGGCCGAACAATTTACGGTCGCAAGCACACCCAGGTAGTTGCGTGTCGCCACTTGACCGTTGGGACGCACTATCCCCATGAAACTCGCGCGCTCCGCGTCCGGGATCATTGCCACCGGTTTGTAATCGCGGGCGTAGGCATAGTCGCGGTCAAATTCGCGAAACTCCAGGTTGTGTGAATGCACATAAGTGCCGGCGGGAATATCGGCAGACGCGAAGCCGATGGTTACCGCGTATTTGAGTATGGGCTCGTCCTTCTTGATGTCGCGGGCTGCAATCTTGTGGCCGGCAGGCACCTGACTTTTCGAGGTCAGGCCGCCTTCGATTTTGGTACCGATGCCGATGTCGCCGCGCGCAATCAGCACATTGTCGCTGTCATGCAAGCGGATAACCGGTCCGGATGCGGGTTTGTCCTTGATCGTGATAACACCGTCGTCCATGGCCGTACCTCCTGGTTAAGCAGGCGTCATTCTATAAGGAATGCGCTTTCAGCATCAAAAACACCCGCACGAACCGCAACAGCACCCCGTGAAGGCCGGATCAGGCGGCACGCGACCTGAATTCGTTCACGGTTTCATCAACACGCTGAAAAATCCCGCCCGCCTCAATGATCTGCTGAATCAGCTTTTCCAGCATCATCATGCGATGGCCGCGACCGATGATGAACGGATGGCAGGTATAGGTCAGCACACCCCAGTCAACCATCTGTCTCATGTAGTGAAAATCCTGAATCCAGTTGTCACCAACGTCGCCCGCATTCTGCAAGCCCTGACGCAGACTGGTTTCCATGCGCATAAATTCAAAATGGGGAGAATCATCGGTGGACCAGTGTATCGGCATCTCGACCAAGGGGCTCAAACGACCGAACTCTGCCCTGTGTTCGATCGTGATGTGATCATGGCCTCTTGCAAAATAAGGAGAGTAGTCGTTCCCCATCATGCTGCTGTCGTAATCGAAACCATGTTTCAGCATCAAATCCACCGAATGCGGCGACAGATCCCACGATGGCGACCTGTAGCCACGGGCATACCTGCCGGAGATTTTCTTGATCGCATCATTACCCCGCACCAACTCGGACTCCTCCAGTTCCCGGGACAGACTCGCCGGCGGGCGATGCGTCCAGCCGTGATGGCCGATTTCATGTCCGGCCTCCACCACTCTGGCAACCGCCTCGGGAAATGACTCTATGGTATGGCCGGGCACATACCACGAGGTGCTGATGCCGTATTTTTTGAACAGCGCAAGCAGCCGCGGCGCACCAACGCGAGGACCAAATTCACCACGCGAACGCCAACCTGCGGAATCCTGACCTCGCGCGATAAAACCCGAGATCCCATCAAAATCAAAAGTCAGGCAGACGATATGCTTGGGCATGGCGCTTGAGCGGGAAATTTGTTGAGCAATGAGAAGGGCCTTGACCGGCCCTATGCGTTACGAATGCTTTTCGATTAGCATCCAAACGATTATATATTCATCCATTACCCGAAGAATCACATCATGCACACACATTTCGTCCAGAACTGGAACGTCAGCAAACCGGTTGCCCGCGCCCGCGGCGGCATAGTTACATCCCAGAACCGCATCGCCAGCAATGCCGGTGCGCAAATCCTGGAAGCAGGCGGCAATGCCATAGACGCAGCTGTAACAACCGGTCTCGCGCTGGCCGCCGTTGAACCCTGGAACAGCGGTCTTGGCGGCGTCGGATTCATGCTGATCTATCTCGCCACGGAAGACCGTGTTCACGTCGTCGATTTCGGCCCGATTTCGCCTTATGCACTGAATCCCGCCGACTATCCGATGACCGGCGGCACTACCAGCGATTTGTTCACGTGGCCGACGGTGCAGGACGACCGTAATGTACATGGTCCGATGTCGATTGCCATTCCGGGTCATGTGGATGGTTTGAGCACCGCTCTAACAAAATTCGGCACACTGCCTTTCAAGGAAGTGATACAGCCCGCAATCGGGCTGGCGAATGAAGGCATCGCAGTAGACTGGTATATGACGCTCAAGGTGGCAACCATGGCCCGGGAACTGGCGCGTTATCCGGTCACCCGAGACATCTGGCTACCCGACGGTTTTCCGCCTGTTACTTCGATCGGAGCGCCGTTGCAAAGACTCAAACTCACAGGACTCGCCGCAACCATGCGCAGACTGGCTGACGCGGGACCACGGGATTTTTACGAAGGAGAAATCGCCGGCAGCATCATTCGTGATCTGCGGGCCATGGGCGGCAACCTGTCAGCGGGGGACCTGAAGAACTTCCATGCCCGCATCGTGGCTCCCATCGAAACCAGTCATGGAAAAGCACAATTGGCGCTGGCTCCGGCATTGACCGCAGGACCAACGATGCTGCGCGCCCTTGCTCCACTGAGAAACCTCCGCTTTGAAAGTGGCGGCCCAAAAGCCGACGCTTTTGTCGCCTATGCCGGCGCACTCCGTGATGCCTACGCAGAGCGCTTGACGAGCATGGGCGACACCAGTGACCGACGCGACCCTTCGACAACCACTCACCTCAATGTCATCGACAGACACGGCAATATGGTCGCACTGACTCAGACCCTGCTGTCGGTTTTTGGCTCCAAAGTGGTGCTGCCTTCCAGCGGAGTTCTGATGAACAACGGCATCATGTGGTTCGACCCGCGGCCTGATTCGCCAAATTGCCTCGCACCAGGCAAGCGCGCATTGTCGAACATTTGCCCTGTCATTGCGCGCCGAGACGGCAAGCCGTGGTTCGCGATCGGCGCGTCGGGTGGACGTAAAATCCTGCCTGCGGTGTATCAGGTCAGTTCATTCCTGATCGATCACGACATGACGCTTGCCGATGCTTTCCATCAGCCGCGCATCG
Organism: Betaproteobacteria bacterium; assembly: GCA_021732805.1. GTDB lineage: Bacteria > Pseudomonadota > Gammaproteobacteria > Burkholderiales > SG8-41. The sequence continues at coordinate 9,841 of JAKFUJ010000071.1, forward strand.
ACGCCAGTGGCGGCGATACCGTCGGTGTTGATCCACGTCATCCCGATACCGTACAGTTGGCACTGGCCGGAAAATTTCCAGTCCAGCCCAGTGAACTGGTGGTTTATCCAACAAATTTCGCGTGCCCCAGCGCAGTGCTTCGTGACCCGGAATCAGGCGAACATTTCGGCATCTCGGATGTCATGTCGCCATGGTCCGGTGCAATAGCGGAACCGTGAACGGCCGCGGCACGAAAATTGCACAGCACATGCCAAAGGAAACAAGCGATGAAATTCCATCCTGCAGTTTTACTCGCAATTGTTGCCCTCGGTTTTGCTGCCTGCCCCGTGTATGCCGCGCAGACACCAGCTTATCCGAATAAGCCCATAAGACTGATCGTTCCTTTTGCTGCCGGCGGTCCGATGGATATTATTTCACGGGCGATCGGCGAAAAAATAACCGTGGACTGGGGGCAACAGGTCATTGTCGACAACCGCAGTGGAGCCGGCGGCACCATCGGCGTCGAAGTTGCGGCACGATCCGCAGCGGACGGCCATACCCTGATCACCGGACACATGGGCACCCACGCCGTGAATCCCAGCCTGTACCCAAAGCTGGGCTACGATCCGGTCAAGGATTTTGCGCCGGTTTCCCTGATTGCAACCCTGCCGCTCGGCCTCTTCTTGCACCAGTCTGTTCCTGCGAAGTCGGTTCGCGACCTGATTGCAGTGGCGAAAGCCAAACCCGCCACCATCAATTTTGCAACCGCAAGCAGCGGCGGCCCCACTCATATGGCCGCCGAAATGCTCAAGTCGATGTCCGTAATCAATATCGTGCATGTTCCCTACAAGGGCAACGCCGCGGCACTGAATGCACTGGTCTCGGGTGAATCACACATGATGTTCAGCAATCTGCTGACCGGCATGCCGCACGTGCGCAGCGGACGCCTGCATCTGCTTGCAATCTCCAGCGGCAAACGCTCATCCCAGTCACCGGAACTGCCCACTATCGCTGAGGCCGGCGTGCCCGGCTACGACTTCACACCCTGGTACGGCATTCTCGCTCCTGCAGCGACACCCCACAGCATCATCATGAAATTGAACCGGAAAATCGTCGGCATCATTGAGACTCCTGACATGAAATCACGGTTCCTGAGCCAGGGTGTGGATCTGACTACCAGCACTCCGGAGGAATTTTCAAACTTGATACGCACCGAAATCACCAAGTGGCGAAAGATCGTCAAGGATACCGGCGCGAGTGTCGGTTAAAGTAATTTCAGCCCGGCGAACCCGGCATGCACTTATTCCGGGGCTTAGCCATTGACCGGATATTCCGTCTGCAATAATTCAATTGGAAAATAATCATGAACATCACCTTTCGTCATCTGGTACCGGCTCTCGGCATAATGGCACTCACCCAAAGCGCTGTGCAGGCGCAGCAGGTGACGGATTATCCAAATCGCCCGATGCGCATCATTACCGGCTACCTGCCCGGCGGAGTCAGCGACACCATTGCCCGGGTCATGGCCTTTCAAC
>JAKFUJ010000457.1 GCA_021732805.1 Betaproteobacteria bacterium
TTGCGGACTGATGACCGCGGTCATGCCGGTATTGGTGGCGCGCAGCATGTAACGCCCGGTTTCCAGCGCGCGCATCTGTGCGATCTGCAGATGCTGCTGCGGCGCGACCGAGCGGCCGAACCAGGCGACATTGCTGACGTTGACCAGCAGCGTGGCCTGCGGCAACTGGCGGATGATTTCTTCGCCGAACGCGTCTTCGTAACAGATGTTGATGGCAACTTGCTCTCCGGCGACCGCCAGCGGCTGCTGCGCTATGCTGCCACGCGCGAAATCCTGCAAAGGAATCGCCAGCCGCGATACCAGTTCGCCGAGCACCGGGCGCAGCGGTATGAATTCACCGAAGGGCACCAGATGGCTTTTGCGGTAGGTCTGGCGCGCGGCGGCGCCCACGGAGATTACGCTGTTGTAGTAGTCGCCACCGGGCAGACGTTCGGGAACCCCGATCAGCACATCGCCGTTGTTGCGCCGGGCATGTTCCGCCAAGGCATCCAGATAGGACGCAGGCACATCGCGCAGAAACAGCGGCAGCGCCGTCTCCGGCAGGATGATCAAACGCGCGTCGCTGGCGCGGACCATGCCGAGATAGGTATTGAGCGTCGCCCGCAGCTGATCCTCGCGCCATTTCTGATCCTGGTCGATGTTGCCCTGAAGCAGGCTGACGGATACATGCGTTCCGGTCGGTGCCGTCCACGCCACGTTCTTGAGAAGTGCGCCGGCAATCCAGATGACGACCAGCGTTGCCGGCCATGGCCACAGCGTACGCCATTGCTGCCACGGTTTTGCGGCCCATGCCCAGCACAATGTGCCGGCGGTGGCGAACAGCAGGAACGTGATGCCATGCAGACCAAGTACGGCGGCGTAACCGGCCAGAGGACTTGCCGGCGCCTGCGAGTAGCCGGGATTGATCCATGGAAACCCCGTAAATTCCCAGCTGCGCAGCCATTCGAGCAGCGTGAAAGCGGCGGGCGTGAACACGATCCAGTTCAGCGCAGCGGGAATCGCAAACCGCCGGCTTAAATAACCGGCAATCGCCGGATGCAGTGCGAGATGGGCGCAGAACAGCAGGGTCACCGCGGCGGCGAGAGGTGCCGGCATTGCGCCGAATACGTTCAGGCTGACATAGACCCAGGACACGCCGGCGCCGAACCAGCCCAGTCCGAATGCAAAACCGAGCAGTGCTGCGTCACGTGCGGAGGCTGCGCCTTGCCATAACAGGAACAGCGCGGCGAAGGTCAGCAGCGGCAGCGGAAACAGGTAGAGGGGTGCGTAGCCCGCGACCGTGAGGGCGCCCAGCGCCGCGGCGATGAGCCACTGCAGATTGCGGCGTGGCGCGGGCATCGGAAGGTCAGCCTAAAATATCAATAAAATCAATTATTTATGATGAAGCGTGGTTATGCCGCAGGTTTGTCGAGTTTTTTCGCGACCTGCAGCAGATAAACGCGCCGGCTGTCGGCGCGCAACACGCGGAAACTCAGCTGATCCATGGTGATCTGTTCGCCGCGTTTGGGCACGCGGCCGAAACGTTTGAGCACCAGCCCGCCGACGGTGTCGAATTCCTCGTCGCTGAACGCGGTACCGAAGGAAGCGTTGAAATCGGCGATCTCGGTCAGCGCCTTGACGCGCCAGATGCCGCGCTTTTCCTGCACGATGTTGTCTTCGGCTTCGTCGAAATCGTATTCGTCCTCGATGTCGCCGACGATCTGTTCCAGCACGTCCTCAATGGTGATCAGTCCGGCAACGCCGCCGTATTCATCGACGACGATGGCGATGTGGTTGCGGTTCTTGCGGAATTCCTTGAGCAGCACGTTGAGCGGTTTCGATTCCGGGATGAACACCGCCGGGCGCAGCATTTCGCGCACATTGAATTCCTCCTCCCCGGCGTAATAACGCAGCAGGTCCTTGGCGAGCAGGATGCCGATGACGTCGTCCTTGCCGTCGCCGATCACCGGAAAACGCGAGTGCGCGGTTTCGATGACCAGCGGGATGAAACGATCCGGCGGTTCGTTGACGTCGATGACATCCATCTGCGCGCGCGGCACCATGATGTCGCGCGCCTGCATTTCGGCGACCTGGATCACGCCCTCGATCATCGCCAGGCCGTCGGCGTCGAGCAGGTTATGGTCGTGCGCCGAGCGCAGCAGCGTGATCAATTGCTCACGGTCTTCGGGCTCGCGCAGCAGCAGCGTCGAGAGCCGTTCGAGCAGGGTGGGTTTTTGGGGTTCAGCCATATCGGGTGGTGGGGTTACGCGCCGCGTGCGGCAGCCGGGCGATACGGGTCAGGATACCCGAAGCGGGCGAGCAGTGTCCGTTCGCAGCCTTCCATCGCGGCCGCGTCCCTGCTGTTTTCGTGGTCATAACCCTGCAGGTGCAGCAGGCCGTGCACGACCATGTGCGCGTAATGCGCGGCGACGGTTTTGCGCTGTGCCCGTGCTTCGCGCGTGATCACCGGCGCGCACAATGCGATGTCGCCCTCAAACGGCGGCGCATCGCGAAAGATGAAGGTCAGCACGTTGGTCGCGTAATCCCTGTTGCGGTAACTGCGGTTGAGCAACCGGCCTTCGGCCTCGCCGACGATGCGGATGGTGACGCGGGCGTCATTGGCGAGAGCAGCGCGCGCCCACTGGCGGATGCGCGCGGGTGTCGGCACATTGCGCGCGGTGGCGGCGCATTGCACGTCGATGTGTCGCGCCGCAGGGCGCTTGATGCCGGCTTTCACTTTTTTCCGCCCTCGGCAGTCTTGCCGTAACGGTCATAGGCATTGACGATGCGCTGTACCAGCGGGTGGCGCACCACGTCTTCCGCCTTGAAAAAGGTAAATGCGATACCGCGCACTTTTTTCAGCACCACCTGCGCCTCGACCAGGCCGCTGATCATGCCCTTGGGCAGGTCGATTTGCGTCACGTCGCCGGTGATCACCGCCTTGCTGCCGAAACCGATGCGGGTCAGGAACATTTTCATCTGTTCGCGGGTGGTGTTCTGCGCTTCGTCGAGGATGATGAAGGCGTGGTTCAGCGTGCGCCCGCGCATGAATGCGAGCGGCGCAATTTCGATCGCCTGACGTTCAAACATTTTGGCGACCTTGTCGTAACCCATCAGGTCATACAGTGCGTCATAGAGCGGGCGCAGGTACGGATCCACCTTTTGCGCCATGTCGCCGGGCAGGAAACCCAGCCGTTCGCCGGCTTCAACCGCGGGGCGGACCAGGATGATGCGTTCCACCGCATCGCGTTCCAGCGCGTCGACCGCACAGGCCACCGCCAGATAGGTCTTGCCGGTGCCGGCAGGGCCGATGCTGAAGGTGATGTCGTGTTTCTGGATGTTCAGCAGGTATTCGTTCTGGCGCGGCGTGCGGCCGTGCAGATCGGTTTTGCGGGTGATCAGCGCGGGGACAGGGAGCGTGGCATGCGCCGCGCCCTGGTGGCCGGCTTCAATCAGCGCCAGTTGTATGGCATCCAGCGACAGCGAATCCTGCGATTTGGCGTAGAAGTCGTGCAGCACTTTGCCTGCGATACGCACGCGGTCCAGCGCGCCGGTCAGCGCGAAATGTTCGTTGCGCCGTGTGATGCCGACATCCAGCGCGGTTTCGATCTGGCGCAGGTTTTCGTCGAGCGGTCCGCACAGGTTGGCCAGGCGGTGGTTGTCGATGGGGGTAAAGCTGATTTCAACGGGCTTCAATGGGTAATGGTACTTTCAGTGGAGATCAACTCGCCGCGCAGGGTATGCGCCTGCATTTCGGTGATCAGGACATCGGCAAACGTGCCGATGTGTTTGTGCAGGCCAGGGAAATTCACCACGCGGTTGTTGTCGGTGCGCGCTGCGAGTTCTGTTTCATTGCGGCGCGAGACGCTGTCGATCAGCACACGCTGGCGGGTGCCAACCATGGCTGCATTGTTGGCGCGGGCTTGTGCATCGATAAGCGTCTTCAGTCGTTGCAGCCGCTCGAGTTTGATCTCATGCGATGTGTCGTCAACCAGACTGGCGGCGGGTGTGCCGGGGCGCGGGCTGTAGACAAAGCTGTAGCTGTCGTCAAACCCGATGTCGGTGATCAGTTGCAGTGTCTGCTCAAAGTCGTGCTCGGTTTCGCCGGGGAAGCCGATAATGAAATCCGAGGAAATGCTGATCCCCGGGCGCGCTGCGCGCAGCCGGCGGATGATGGATTTGTATTCAAGCGCGGTGTAGCCGCGTTTCATCGCCGACAACACCCGGTCCGAACCCGATTGTACCGGCAGATGTACATGACCGCCCAGTTGCGGGATGCGTGCATGGGCGTCAATCAGTCGTGGCGTGAATTCCCTGGGGTGCGAGGTGGTGTAACGGATGCGTTCGATGCCGGGAATGCCGGCGACATGATCAAGCAGGAGGGCAAGGTCCGCGCCGCCAGGTTCGCCGTCAACCGCAGCGCGGTAAGCGTTGACGTTCTGGCCGAGCAGCGTGACTTCACGCACGCCCTGCAACGCCAGTTCGGCGACATCGGTCAGCACATCGTCGAAGGGACGCGATACTTCCTCACCGCGGGTGTAGGGCACGACGCAGAACGAACAGTATTTGCTGCAGCCTTCCATGATCGACACAAAAGCGGTAACACCTTCAACGCGTGCCGGCGGCAGGTGGTCGAATTTTTCAATCGCCGGAAACGAGATATCCACCTGCGGCTGTCCGCTGGCGCGTCTTGCCGCAATCAGTTGCGGCAGCCGGTGCAGGGTCTGCGGGCCGAACACCAGATCGACGTAGGGTGCGCGTTTGACGATGGCGGCGCCTTCCTGGCTGGCGACGCAACCGCCGACGCCGATGATCAGCCGGGGATTGTTCAGCTTGAGTTCGCGGACGCGGCCGAGGTCATGGAATACTTTTTCCTGGGCTTTTTCGCGCACGGAACAGGTGTTGAACAGAATGACATCGGCTGCGGCGGGGTCGTCGGTGGGCGTCAGGCCTTCACCGGCATGCAGTACGTCAGCCATTTTGCCCGAGTCGTACTCGTTCATCTGGCAGCCGAAGGTTTTGATGTAAACCTTGCCCACGGCTTACTTCCGGGCGCTGTCGAGCCGAGCCTGTTCTTCCGGCGTCAGGACCACGATGCGTTGCACCTCGCCATTGCGGTCGAGCTGGTAGAGAATTTCCGATCCCGGAAGCAACTGGCCTTGGGTGATGCTCAAGTTGTTGCTGTTAATAATGATGCCGCCCGGCGCGAGACGCCGGACTTCGCCGCCGATCTGTACCATGGGTAGCGCCTGACGCTCGCCGATGGCGCCCCGTTTGGCTTCAGGCGGCAGTGCACGTTGCGCCCAGACGGGTGCGACGAAAACCAAAAAAGTCAATAAAAGCATTAACTTACGCATGATTGCACGATAGCACGACGGGCAGGGTCCGGTAAACAGATTGTGCCGGACAACGACAAAAAGAAATGGTGGCGAGTCAGGGATTTGAACCCCGGACCAATGGATTATGATTCCACTGCTCTAACCACTGAGCTAACTCGCCACGGGAGGCGGCGCAGTCTAAAGAGCAGGGGTGGCATTGTCAAGCCGGAGGCCACTGCCATTTTACTGATTTTCCTGAATAATCCACACCTTGCCGTAGTTCGACTTGATGCAGTGCAGGGTCTTTATCAGTTCTTCAAAAGTGTCAGATAGTGAAATTTGTACGGAAAAATGCAGATGGGCCGGACTGACTTGAATCGCGATGCGCTTCGGCGGCACGACGTGATGATCGTCGGCGGCGGATTGGTTGGCGCCAGCCTGGCGCTGGCTTTGCAGCAGGCGGATCTGGATGTTGCGCTGATCGAGCCGCAACCGTTGCGGGCGGCCCCTGCTGCCGGCGTCTGGGACAGCCGCATTTATGCGATCAGCCCCGGCAATGTCGCTTTCCTCGAAAGCCTGGGGGTATGGCAACGGCTCGATGCACAACGCGTGCAGCGGGTTGAAGCGATGTCGATCTGCGGCGATGCACCGGCCGGCCGACTGCAATTCAGTGCCTATGATGCCGGTCTGCGCGAGCTGGCTTTTATTGTCGAGGGCGGCGCATTGCAACGCGCCCTGGATGCGGTGATTGACGACGGGCGCGCAGTGCGCATGCTGCGTCCGGCACAGGCCTCAGCATTGGCAGTGACGGCAGATGCCGCGCACCTGACTCTGGCTGATGGCACACGGGTTGCTGCGCAACTGGTCATCGGTACCGATGGCGGGGATTCGTGGGTGCGACAAGCCGCGAACATGGCCGCTCGTGTCAGCGATTATCGGCAACGGGGCGTTGTTGCCAACTTCGAGACTGAAAAAAATCATCGCGCGACGGCTTTCCAGTGGTTTCGCAATGATGGCGTGCTGGCGTTGTTGCCATTGCCGGGGCGACAGGTGTCGATGGTGTGGTCGACTTCGGAAGAACATGCACAGGCATTGTTGGCGATGGACGGTCTGCAACTGGCCGCAGCAGTTGCTGCAGCCAGCGGAAACGTGGTCGGCGATTTGCACACGGTCACGCCGGCAGCCGCGTTTCCGTTGCGTCTGGCACATGTCGATACGCTGGTGGCGCAGCGCATCGCGCTGGCCGGCGATGCCGCGCACCATGTGCATCCGCTGGCGGGGCAGGGCGTGAACCTCGGCTTTCGCGATGTGCGGACGCTGGTTGATGTGTTGTCCGCGCGCGCGCCGCAGCAGGATTGCGGCGATTGGTCACTGTTGCGCCGTTATGCGCGGGCGCGACGCGAGGATATCGCGGGCATGGAGCTTGGTACGGATGGATTGCAGAAACTTTTCGCGCTGCAGCGGGTCTGGATTTCCGGTGTTCGCAATTCCGGCATGGGCGTCCTCAACCGGCTGCCCATGCTGAAAAACCTGCTGATCCGCCATGCTGCGGCATAAGCGGTCGGCAGTTCATCAAGCGCTTCATCGGTTATATTGATCAATCAAAGGGCGTTCTGCCCGGGGAATTTCAGATGATTTACCAGATTGCAGGGATGTTGGGCGCCGGGGTGCTGATGGCGGCTTCAGCCTGGGCGGATGAAAGCAGCGTGCGCAAGGGTTTCGAAGCCAGGTTCCCGACCATGAAAATCGACAGCGTGACGCGCATGCCGTTTGCCGGGTTGTATGAGGTCGTGTTTGACGGACAAGTGGTTTATACCGATGAAAAACTGACTTATCTGATGAGCGGCAACCTGTTCGATCTGCGCACAGCCCAGGAACGCAACCTGACCCGCGAGCGGCGTGACCAGATTGCGTCCGGCAGCCTGGTCAAGGCTCAGCCCAATGCGATCAAACGCGTCAAAGGCAGCGGCAAACGCATCGTCTATACCTTTGAAGATCCGAACTGCGGTTATTGCAAACAACTGCAGAAGGAACTCAACAAGATGACCGACATTACCATTTATACTTTCCTGCTGCCGATCCTGTCTCCCGATTCTGCGGAAAAATCGAAAGCGATATGGTGCGCCAAGGATCGTGCGAAGGCATGGGATGACATGATGATCAAATCGGTATCCCCGGCAAACGCGGCCAAAAACTGTACGACACCACTGGAAGAGAACCAGGCGCTGGCGCAGCGTTTTGGTGTGCGCGGTACTCCCGCGGTGTATCTCGCGAATGGCCAGCAGGTCGGCGGTTTTTTGCCGGCCGAAAAGCTGGAACAGGCGCTTGCCGCTGGGCAATAGTTACAACTTGCCCGGACCATGGCGCTCCCGTGCCCAGCTTTTGCTGACCAGCCGGCACGACGATTGGTGATCGCGCTGGGTGGTTCATTGTTCGTGCATGTTCTGATGGTCGATGGCTGGAGTACTGGCTCCGGAGGGGTGCGTGATGTGCGGGTGGTCGCGCCGTTTTTGCAGGCGCAACTGGTGGCGCCTGTTCCGGTGGCGCTGGCGCCGGACCCGGGGCTGGAAGCCGTTCCTGTCCGCATAGCGCCCCAGCCGGCAACACAGCCGCGCAACAGGGTGCGAGTTACCGCGCCATCAACTTCTTTTGGATACTCCTCCCAAACTGCGGACAGCGGTCCGGATCAGCGGTTTTATCTGGCGCGGGAGCTCGACCGGTATCCCATGCCGCTGTCGGCGCTGAATCCGGATGGTGGTCTGAACGCGGCGGATGACATCAGCTTGTGGGTCAGTATTGATCAAGCCGGCCTGGTCATCGAAGCGAAATTCGTTCATTCGACGTTGTCGGCGGAATCGGAACAGCTGGCACGCGCACGCGTGCTGGCGACACGGTTCGCACCGGCCCTGAGGGACGGCCGGCCGGTGAAAAGCCGGGTATTGGTGGTTCTGGGCAGGGGTGTCTGAGCGGGGGCCACAATCCCGCCGTGCCCGGACATTCAAGCGGGCGCTTTGGAGTAAAATCAGCGGCCCAGCGCCTCCCTCGAAAGTGCCGCATGCAATCCGTCGCCAGTATGCTGAATGCTGTTTTCTGCAACGCACGCCTTGATGGCGTGGCGTACCGGAATTAGATCGGGCAACGGCGATGCGACTGCGTGTCATGGGCTGCTCCGGCAGCATTGGCGGACAACAGCACCGCACCACTTCGTTTCTGGTGGATCAGGACATCCTGATTGATGCGGGAACCGGCGTTGGTGAACTGTCGCTCGCCGAGCTGACGCTGATCGACCACATTTTCATTACCCATTCGCACCTCGATCATGTTGATTCCATTGCCTTTTTCCTGGACTCGGTCGGCGCCTTGCGATCCAGGCCGGTGACGGTGTATGCAACGGGTCCGACCATCAACATTCTGAAGAAGAATCTGTTCAACTGGGACATCTGGCCGGATTTTTCGGTGATACCGACCCCCGAAGAACCTTTCATGCGCTACCAGGAAATCGCTGTGGGCAGCGTGATCGAACTGGGCGGGCGGAAAATCACGGCGTTGCCGGCGATTCATACCGTGCCGGCGGTGGGGTATCTTCTGGACAGCGGCAAAAGCAGCCTGGTGTTCAGCGGCGACACCGGACCGAATGACGGTTTGTGGGAAATCGTGAACCGTACTGATAATCTGAAATACCTGATTATCGAGACCGCATTTTCCGACAAGGACCGCCGTCTGGCGGAACTCGCAAAACATCTGTGTCCCTCCATGCTTGGTGAGGAACTGGCCAAGCTGAAGCGCCCGGTGGAGGTTTACATCACCCACCTGAAGCCCAGCGAAATCGAGCTGACCATGCAGGAAATCGAGGAACTGCCGGTGGAGACACCACCGCGGCTGTTGCAGAATAATCACGTATTCGAATTCTGATGCTGTTCCGGTGCGCTTGCGCGTACCCGCGGCAGGGCGGAAAATTCCTCAGGGGCTGCCAGGGGATGCTGGTGGCAGCGGATTGATTCCAGAACCATGAAAAAAGAAGTTCCCGTAGATAAACTCGAGTTCGGTGTGTTCATCTCCGAATTGGATCGTCCATGGACGGAGACGCCGTTCATGTACCAGGGGTTCGTACTCGATAACGACAAGCAGCTCGAGGCCCTGAAAAAATACTGCAAGACAGTTTTTATCGACCTCGACAAGGGGCCGGACCTTCCGGACCGCAGCGAGCTGCTGACCAGCCGCGTTGGTGAGGCTCCCCGACCCAAGCTCGCCGAACCGCTGGGTCCCAGTGTGCTGACCACCATCAAGCACAAGGTCACGTACAAGGAAAAAGCGACCGTCGACGAAGAGTTGCCGATCGCGCGCACCGTCCAGCGCAAAACCGAAGTGGTGCTGAAAGACATCATGGGCACGGTGCAGGCGGGCAAGGCGCTGGATGCGCCGCGCGTGCAGGAGGCCGTGACCAGCATGACCGACAGCGTCGTGCGCAATCCCGACGCGATGATGCTGCTGGCCAAGCTGAAGGCCAAGGGCGGGCACACGCTGGACCGTGCGTTCGGGGTTTCCATTTACATGCTGACCTTCGGCCGCTTCCTGCAGTTGCCGCGCGAACAACTCGATCTGCTGGGCATGGTCGGATTGCTGCAGGATGTCGGCATGACTGCCGTGCCTGAAGAGGTGGTGGCGAAAAAAGAGCCGCTGACCAAGGTCGAGCTGATGGTGTGTCGCAGCCATGTTGCCCATTCACTCTCCATCATCAGGGAAACACCGGGCCTGCCGCCCGAATTACCTGCGCTGGTCGAGCTGCATCACGAGCGTTACAACGGCAGCGGTTATCCCAAGGGATTGAAAGCGGATCAGATCGGCTTGTTCGGTTCCATCGCCGGACTGGTTGATTGTTTTGATGCGATGACCCATCCGCGACCGTATGCGGAAGTTTATTCGCCGTCGAACGCGCTCAATCATCTCTACAACACGCGCAATGTCCAGTTCGATGGTCCGCTGGTCGAGCAGTTCGTGCAATGCATCGGTATTTTCCCGGTGGGCGCGCTGGTTGAGCTGAACTCGGGCGAGGTCGGCATCGTCATTGCACAGAACCTGGTGCGCAGGCTGCTGCCGAAGGTGATGGTGGTGCTTAATGCCCAGGGCGCGCCGCTCAATCCGCAATTGATACTCGATCTGGCGCAGGAACCGAAAGCCTCGCCGGGGGTGCCGTATCGCATCAAACGCACGCTGGAGCAGGGCAGTGTCCCCATCGATCCCGCCGAATTCTTCCTCTGATCCGGCTGTAGTCGCTGAGGACTCCGCTCCCGGGCAAGCGGCAGTCAGCGTGACGGCGCTGGTGACTCGTCTTGCCGAAGAGTTCGGCGCAGATTCCGATACCCTGTCGCGCGTGGCCGCCGTTTTTCGCGACGTACAGGTGCGTGCGCCCGATCTGTTTGTGCCTGCGGCCGGGACTCTGGCGGGAGCATTCAATGCACATGTTGTCAGCATCGACGATGCGGGCGCTATTCATGCCGCACTGGGCGAATGGGCGCTGGATGCCGAGAATGAACCATTGGAACGCATGCGGCGCGATTGCCTGCGGTTCCAGGATGCAATGACCCGAGGCATTCTGCGTCTTCATGCCGGAGATGCAACCGCCTGCACGGACAACCTGCTCTCCCTGCAGCGTTTCAATTTTCTGCAGCTGGCCTTGCTGGCATCTCTGGCCACCCGCAGTCAGGAAGAAGGCGGCGTTGTGCGCACGCTGCCGACACCGGAATACGCGGCGTTCATGGAAATTTTCCGCACGACCATGGAAACCCACCGCCAGGAAGGCAAACAACTCGGATTGCTGCTGCTGCAGGTCGGCAAGGTCGAGCAGATCGACCGCCAGCTCGGCCTGCAGAAGGGCGAGGCTTTCATGTTGCGCGTCACTCGGCGCATGCGTGAAGGCGTGCTGCGCAAGCAGGATCAGCTTGGACGTGTCAGTCGTGACCAGTTTGCCTGCCTGCTGCCGCGGATAGCCGGTGAGGGCGTGGCGATATTGGCGGCGAACAAGATACTTGGCGCCCTGCAAAC
>JAKFUJ010000055.1 GCA_021732805.1 Betaproteobacteria bacterium
CTGGTTGAACAGAAGCGCGGGCCGGTTGGCGGCACGCAGCTCTCAGCGAGCGGTGCCACATTAGCGCACGCACACATAAATGACAACCGGGTATTAAACGGGCAGATCTGGTGGCGGTTTTCCGGGAAATGGGCGAAAAAAAGGCAGGGTAAAAACCCTGCCTTTCATGACTAAAGCCGAAATTACTTCTTCATTTCGTCTTTTTTCATTTCTTTCTTGCCGTCTTTTTTCATTTCGTCTTTTTTCATTTCTTTTTTCATTTCGTCTTTTTTCGCATCAGCAGCGAACGCCGGGGCAACGGCAACGGTGGCGAACACAGCGGCGATGATGGCAGCAAACAATTTGGTCATGATTCCCTCAATGTAAGTGGTTGATCAACCGAGCCTTACGGCCCTTGACCGAAAAGCCGGTCAAGCGCCTATAACGGGCTTGATGACAGGCGGTTGACAGTCTCGCGTAAGTTTTACCGATAAAAGTATCCCCCCCGAAACAATATTTATTCATTTGATCTTCACGCAGGTGGGTCGGTCCGGCCGAATCTGGCGACATGGGGCAGTTCTGGCCGATTGGTTGTCACTAATGGTGGACAATTGGGCCTTTTCCCAGGTTCCCAGGGCAATCCCGGCCAAAGTCCACGGACCGACGCTGTAACGGATCAGCCGTAGTGTGGGAAAACCCGCGGCGGCGGTCATTCGCCGGACCTGGCGATTGCGGCCTTCGCGGATGGTCAGTTGCAGCCATGTTGTGGGGATCGCCTGCCGGACCCGAATCGGCGGGACCCTGGGCCATAACCATTCCGGCGGCGGGACTACAGCGACTTCGGCCGGCCGTGCGCGATAATCCGTCAGCTGGATGCCCGCACGCAATGGCGCAAGGTCATCCTCATCCGGGACACCCTCGATCTCAACGAAGTAGGTTTTCGGCAGTTTGTGCCGGGGATCAGTGATCAGGTGCTGCAATTCACCGTCGCCGGTCAGTACCACCAGACCTTCACTGTCGGTGTCCAGCCGCCCAGCCGGGTAGATGCCTGGCATTTCCACAAAATCTTTAAGCGTCTTGTGCCCGCCTGATGGACTGAACTGGCAGATCACGCCATAGGGTTTGTTGAGCAGGATGACCGGCGACATTGACACATTGTACGTAAAAAGGCCCCTGCGAATGCAGAGGCCTTTGTGAAACCTGTGGCGCTTATCAAGCCGCGACTCTGGCTTCGACTGCCTTGGTCAACTGCTCATAACCGGGAAGCGTCAGGAATTCCACATAATCGTTGCTGGTGGTGATTTCATCGAAGAGCAGGGCAGCTTCTTCATAACGGCCTGCGTTCCAGGCTTCCTCGCCGAGTTCGCGACGCACCCGCGCCAGCTCTTCCGGCAGCATCTTGCGAAACATGTCCTTGGTGACCTTGCGGCCGTCATCAAGAACACCTTTCGGGCTGCGCATCCATTGCCAGATCTGCGAGCGTGAAATTTCCGCGGTGGCGGCGTCTTCCATCAGGTTGTAGACCGGTACACAGCCATTGCCGGCGAGCCAGGCGCCGATGTACTGGATGCCGACGCTGATGTTGTTGCGCAGGCCGGCTTCGCTGATCGGGCCTTCGGGCTGGAAATCCAGCAGTTCCTTTGCGGTGACCTTGACGTCCGGCCGCTGGCGACTGACCTGGTTCGCGGTCGGCATGTGTTTGTCGAATATTTCCCTGGCGATGCCGACCAGCCCCGGATGCGCGACCCAGGTGCCGTCGCAGCCGTCGGTGGCTTCGCGTTCCTTGTCGGCGCGCACCTTGGCCAGCGCCGCGTCATTCGCAGCGGGGTCACCCTTGATCGGGATCTGCGCGGCCATGCCGCCCATCGCAAACGCCTTGCGCTTGTGGCAGGTCTGGATCAGCAGCAGGGCATAGGCGCGCATGAACGGTGCGGTCATTGTCACCTGACTGCGGTCGGCGAGGCAGAAATCCTTGTTGGAGCGGAATTTCTTGATGCAGCTGAAAATATAATCCCAGCGGCCGATATTGAGTCCGACGCAGTGGTCGCGCAGCTCGTAGAGGATTTCATCCATTTCGAATGCGGCGAGTACGGTTTCGATCAGCACCGTGGCCTTGATCGTGCCTTGCGGAATGCCGAGTTCGCGCTGAGACATGACGAATAGGTCGTTCCACAACCGCGCCTCAAGATGGCTTTCCATTTTCGGCAGATAGAAGTAGGGACCGGTGTCGCGGGAAAGGGCTTCCTTGGCGTTATGAAAAAAATACAGCGCAAAATCAAAAATCGCGCCGGAAACCGGATCGCCGTCGATCAGCACATGGTTTTCCATCAGATGCCAGCCGCGCGGCCGCACCAGCAGCGTGGCGATTTTTTCGTTGAGTTTGTAGTTTTTGCCTTCGGGACTTTGGAACGTGGCCGAGCGGCGGATGGCGTCGCGCAGATTGATCTGACCTTCGATCATGTTGCTCCAGGTCGGTGCATTCGAATCCTCGAAATCCGCCATGAACACATTGGCGCCGCAGTTGAGCGCGTTGATCACCATCTTGCGATCGGTGGGGCCGGTAATTTCGACGCGGCGATCCTGCAGGTCTGCGGGTACCGTGCCTATGGTCCAGTTGCTTTCACGTATTGTCCTGGTTGAGGCGAGAAAGTCGGGCAGCTTGCCGGCGTCGAAGCCGGTCTGGCGAACGGCGCGTTGCGCCATCAGTTCGCGGCGCCGCGTTTCGAATTTGCGCGACAGTTTTGCGACAAATGCGATGGCTTGCGGAGTCAGAATTTCGCTGTAAGCGGCAGGAAGAACACCGATTATTTCGATGCCTTCGGGAAAACGCGAGGTAGTCATGGGAGGCACCTCGATTCGGGTGGAATCTGTAATTTCATAATATGAAAAATAATGTCATATCTATTGCTGCAATGCATTATACATAGAATTCCACAATGCCCAGAATTTGTATAGCAGGTAATTTTTCAACAGGGATTGTCGGGATTAACGCCAATCAGGCCCGATTGCCGCTATGCGGCATGACGGCTTGGCGCCACGATGTCGCCAGAAAAAAACAACGCCCGCAATTGCGGGCGTTGTTTTTAAAAACCGCCGGGATCAAGGCCCCGTCGGGGTGACAGGCAGAGTTATTGGCTGCCCCACGGCTTGATAGCGGCCTTCAACTGGTTGTAACCATCAAGATAACGCGGCCGTTTATCGCTGTAGATCTTGTCGAAGGTCGCCAGTTGTGCGTCCAGCCAGCCGGCAAGTTCCTTGTTTTCAGGGTTGGCGGCCTTGTAGGCTTCGTTGATCAACACGAAATGGATGCGCGGGTCATAGGGTTGTTTTTCACCGCCCACGGTTTCATCGCCGTCGAGCAGACGCAGCAGCATGGCATCAGCGGAGCCGAGAGTCTGTTCGAAAATCGGCGCGCCCTGGACGCGGTACATGACGCTGGTCATGTCCTTGCCGTTGGTCATGGTGAAGCCCATTTCCTTCCATACGTCGCCCATTTTTTTGCCGGTCTTGGCGTGGTCCAGAATGATCTGGCCCCAGGCGCGCAGCACATCGGGTGCGTCCGCCATCAAGTCGGTCAGGCGGTCGCCGTCGAGGTCGGTCGCATAAACGATGCAGGCGCGCTTCTGAATCATGTCATGCAGCAGCAGGCCGAAATTGGTGTCGGAGATGTGCTCATAGATGTCACCGCCCCAGTTTTCCATGCCGGCCTTGAAGTCTTTCGGCAGCAGCGCGGCGATGGCATCGACGTTGGCCTTGTGTTCCTCGTAGGCATCGACCGAATACTGGCGCTTTAATTTGTACTTGGTGCCCTGAAGCAGCCAGCGCATGATGCCGGCGTTGACGGCGTCCTCTTTGGCCTGCGTCGGTTTGGTGGCAACGCGACCGATCTGGCCGGTTTCGTGAACCATCTTCAGGAACAGGCGGGCGGCGTAGGCCATGCGGATGCCCGGCGTGTTCATTTCCGAATGGATATTGCCGGTAGCTTTGTCGACGACGAATTTCTTGTTGTCCTGCGAGTACGGCAGGCCAGGCATGAAGCGGATGCTGGTGATGCCGCCGTAGGGGCGCACATTGCAATAGACGCCCGCAGCGGTGCGCAGCGGCGCATTGGCGGATTTGCCTGCGACCACGACTTTTTTGCCGTTGTCATTGACCATGAAGTCGCCGGCGGTCGACCATTTCAGACAGGTGTTGTCCATCTTGCCGAACCACTCGAGCGAGACGAGTTTGGAATCGTGGCTGAACTGCGCCATCATCGGCACGCCGAGGAAGGGCAGGCCGAGTACGTCCAGCGCCATGATCGTGCCGTTCAGCGCAAACATGTCGGTAAACGCGTGCGCTACGGGTTTGACGTCGCCAGCGCTGTTGCCGCCTTCCCAGATCACGGCATCGCTAAAGCCGGTCGGCTGTACTTTAGAGCGTTTGTAGATGCTGTCCAGATATTTGAACAGGTCGCCGTTCTGTTCTTCCTGCGCGATTTTGAGCAGGTCGAGTTTTGCAGTCATGATTCTATGTCTCCGTTCGGATTTTTCGGTCAAATGATCTGTCGGTTGTGGCGATCTGCAGGGGCTTCCCGGGGCGTTCCGCGAGCGGGATCGGTGATGGGGCTTCCGTCGCTCTACACAGGCTGGTCCGACGCCGGATTATCTCATTGTTTGCATTCGGCATAAACGATCGCGGCGCCGGCCGTTTGTCGCAGAAAAAAGCCCGCAGGACCATCAAGGTCTGCGGGCTTCGTCCGGCGCAGGGCCGCAGGCATTGCTGCCGGCGGCAAAAATCACAGCTTCAGGCTGCTTGGATGTTAGAGGCTTGCTTACCCTTCGGGCCCTGGGTGACTTCGAAAGACACTTTCTGGCCTTCTTTCAGTGTCTTGAAGCCATTCATCTGGATCGCGGAGAAGTGCGCGAAAAGATCTTCGCTGCCGTCATCCGGAGTGATGAACCCGTAACCTTTGGAGTCATTGAACCATTTCACAGTACCAGTTGCCATATGCCTGCCTTGATAGAAAAGCGGATGGGCTCCGCGATTTGTTCGAGTTCCAAGGATTGCACCGGCCAAACTGTGGTACTGCGCTGGTCTTGCGACAATGCCCGAACCCCAACACCCGACTGCTTTCTAGGTTATTTGTCCGGGAAAGTCAAGTCTGCCGGGGAAAGCCGGGAATCGCCCGCTTTTCCCAGTGTTTGCAACCACTTGAAAAATTCCCCATTCCGGAGACAATAGGTTCACAGCGGGTTCGCGCCAGCCGTGCAGTGGGTGGCTGGCGATTGCAAAACAGGATTACAGGCCCCATTTGAAGCACGTAACGCAAACAGTTCAATGGTATGGCAATCAGGCAGCGTGAAGACACCGTCCTTGAGGCGAAACGCACCAAAACCAAGCCGCCACCGATGTTCAAGGTGCTGTTGCTTAACGACGATTACACGCCCATGGATTTCGTCGTCAGTGTCCTGCAGCGGTTTTTTTCCCTCAGTCGCGAACGCGCGACCCAGGTCATGCTCAAGGTTCACCGCGACGGCATGGGAGTCTGCGGTATATTTCCGAGAGATGTTGCGGCAACCAAAGTCGAACAGGTAAAGTCGTACGCCAAACAGCACCAACATCCGTTACAGTGCGTAATGGAAGAGAATTGAAGCAGGCGAATTGCGGCAACGAATCTGAAGTAATGAATTTGAAGCGATACCAGCGAGGTCTCACATGCCCATGATCGGACAGCCATGATTGCCCAGGAACTTGAAGTCAGCCTGCACATGGCGTTTATGGAGGCTCGGCAGAAACGCCACGAATTCATCACCGTGGAGCACCTGCTGCTGGCGCTGCTGGACAATCCCTCGGCATCCGAGGTGCTGCGAGCCTGCGCCGCCAGCGTTGATGAGCTGCGCAAGCTGCTGGCCGATTTTGTGACCGAACACACGCCGATACTGGCTGGAGAAGAAGTCGATACCCAGCCGACGCTGGGTTTTCAGCGCGTGATCCAGCGTGCGATCCTGCACGTCCAGTCGTCCGGCAAGAAGGAAGTGACCGGCGCCAATGTGCTGGTGGCGATTTTCGGCGAGAAGGATTCGCACGCGGTGTATTTCCTGCACCAGAAGGGCGTGACCCGCCTCGACGTGGTCAATTTCATTTCGCACGGCATCAGCAAGGTGCCGCAGACCCAGCAGCAGCCCAAGCCCGAAGGTGAACCGGCCGAAGCCGAACAGGAAAGCCAGCCCGGCGGCGCGCTGGAGTCGTATACGCAAAACCTGAATGCACAGGCGGTCGCAGGCAAGATCGATCCGCTGATCGGGCGCGCTCATGAACTGGAGCGCGTTATTCAAACGCTTTGTCGGCGGCGCAAGAACAATCCGCTGCTGGTCGGCGAAGCCGGCGTCGGCAAAACTGCGATTGCCGAAGGCCTCGCGCGGCGTATCGTCGAAGGCGACGTGCCGGATATCCTGAAAAAAGCCAGTGTCTACGCACTGGACATGGGCGCATTGCTGGCGGGTACGAAGTACCGCGGTGATTTCGAGCAGCGGCTGAAGGCTGTGTTGAAGCAGCTGGCAGAGAATCCGCACAGCATCCTGTTCATTGATGAAATCCACACGTTGATCGGCGCCGGGGCCGCATCCGGAGGCACGCTGGATGCATCGAACCTGCTGAAGCCGGCCCTGTCCGGCGGCCAGCTGAAATGCATAGGGGCGACGACTTACAACGAATACCGTGGCGTGTTCGAAAAAGATCATGCGCTGTCGCGGCGCTTCCAGAAAGTCGATGTTATCGAGCCGACCATTGCCGAGACCGTGGCCATCCTCAAAGGATTGAAGTCGCGCTTCGAGGAGCATCACGGCGTCAAATACCAGCCGGCGGCGCTGAGCGCTGCTGCGGAACTTTCTGCACGCTTCATCAACGACCGTCATCTGCCGGACAAGGCCATAGACGTCATTGACGAGGCGGGTGCTGCGCAGAAAATCCTGCCAAAATCCAAGCAGAAGCGCATCATCGGCAAACACGAGATCGAGGAAATCATTGCCAAGATCACGCGTATCCCGACGCAGACGGTGTCAGTGAATGACCGTAGCGCGCTGAAGAGTCTGGACCGTGACCTGAAGGCGGTGGTGTTTGGCCAGGACAAGGCGATTGGCGCGCTGACCGCAGCGATCCGCATGGCGCGCAGCGGTTTGGGCAATCCGGTAAAGCCGATCGGCAGTTTCCTGTTCAGCGGCCCGACCGGCGTCGGCAAGACCGAAGTTGCGCGCCAGCTTGCCTACGTGATGGGTGTGGAACTGCTGCGTTTCGACATGTCCGAATACATGGAGCGCCATGCCGTGTCGCGGCTGATCGGCGCGCCTCCCGGCTACATCGGATTCGATCAAGGCGGCCTGTTGACCGAAGCCATCACCAAAAATCCGTATTCGGTGCTGCTGCTCGACGAAATCGAAAAAGCCCATCCGGACATTTTCAATATCCTGCTGCAGGTGATGGATCACGGCACGCTGACCGACAACAACGGCCGCAAAGCGGATTTCCGCAACGTGGTGATCGTGATGACCACCAACGCCGGCGCCGCCGAACTGTCGAAGACGTCGATGGGCTTCACTGCAAGCAGGCAGGCCGGCGACGAGATGGGCGAGATAAAGCGCATGTTCACACCGTAATTTCGCAACCGGCTGGACGGCATCATTTCGTTCCAGTCGCTGGACCGGGAGATCATCCTGCGTGTCGTCGACAAATTCCTGATGCAGTTGGAAGAACAGTTGCACGAGAAAAAAGTCGATATCAGTTTCACACCGGCGCTGCGCGAATACCTCGCCGACAAGGGATTCGACCCGCAGATGGGCGCGCGTCCGATGGCGCGCCTGATCCAGGACACCATCCGCAGCGCGCTGGCCGACGAACTGCTGTTCGGTCGCCTGGCGAACGGCGGCAAGGTCGCGGTCGACGTCGGCGAAGACGGCAAAATCCATCTCGATTTTGCCGAGGAACCCGCCAGCGTCGTCTGAAGCTGCACCTGAACCGCGGCTGTCCGGCCCGGTTCTTTCAGAATTTTCCTGATGCCCGTTTCTTGAAACTCCCGTTGACACTACCGGGCTTTGCGCCGAAACTGTTTTTCGGCGATAAAGCCCGAGTTCAGGGATTCGCTGCGCTGATGTCGTTCATGGAGGAGCCAAATGCGTAGAGCAACAATTCTGCTGGCTGTGTGCATCACGGTTGGCAGCGGTGGATTGCAGATCGCAATCGCCGCCGATTCGCAATACCCCCGCAGTCTTGCCGCCACCTGTTTCACCTGCCATGGCACCGATGGCCGCAGCGTCAACGGTGTGCCACCCAGCCTGGCCGGACAAAACAAGGATGTCCTGCTCAAACAATTGCAGGAATTCCGCGACGGCAAACGCCCGGCGACAATCATGCACCAGCATGCCAAAGGGTATACCAACGAACAACTTGATCTGATCGCCGGCTATTTTGCCGCGGTGATCCCGGGCCGTGCGGCATTGGCGCCGGTTCCGCGCTAGGAGAAAACGATGACATTCTCCAGACGCGAATTCATCAAATGGTCCGCAGCGGGCGCCGGTGTGACGGCGATGAGCGGTTGCGCGACCATGGGCGGCGGGGCAGGGCGGGTGGTGGTCGTCGGCGGCGGATATGGCGGCGCGACTGCCGCGAAATTCATCAAGCTGTGGGCGCCCGATATCGACGTGACACTGGTCGAACCCAACCAGCATTTCATTTCCTGCCCGATCAGCAATCTGGTGCTCGGTGGCAATGCGCAGATGGGCGACATCACGTTCAGCTATGAGGGATTGCGCAGCCGCGGCATCCGCGTGATCCATGATTCCGCAGTGGCCATCGATGCCGACAAGCGCCAGGTGCGCCTGACCGGAGGCGACAGCCTGCCGTACGACCGCGTCATCGTGTCGCCGGGCGTCGAATTCCAGTTTGACCAGATTCCGGCGCTGAAAAGCGCGGAGGCACAGAACCGCATACCGCATGCCTGGAAAGCCGGTGCGCAGACCGTGGCATTGCGCAACCAGCTCACTGCAATGCGCGATGGCGGCATCTATGTGCTGCAAATCCCGATGGCGCCGTATCGTTGCCCGCCGGGGCCGTATGAACGTGTCTGCCAGATCGCCGACTATTTCAAGAAAGCGAAACCAAAGTCGAAAATCATCGTGCTCGACAGCAATCCGGACATCACGTCGAAAAAAGGCTTGTTCCTCGCAGCATGGAACGGTTTGTACAAAGGCATGATCGATTACCGTCCCAACAGCGAGATTGCCGATGTCGACATCAAGGGCATGACGGTCAAGCTTCAGTTCGACGACGTCAAGGGCGATGTCATCAACGTGGTGCCGGCGCAGCGCGCCGCCGACATCGCTGTGAAAAGCGGCCTGATCACGGCAAACAACCGCTGGTGCGGCGTTGACTGGACCACTTGCGAATCCGTTGCCGTGAAAAGCGTGCATGTACTCGGTGATGCGACACTGTCGGCGTCGGCGATGCCGAAATCCGGCAGCATGGCCAATCAGCATGCCAAGGTGTGCGCGGCAGCAGTGATCGCGCTGCTCAAGGGGCAACCGGTCAATGCCGACACCATGATGATGAACACCTGCTACAGCTTCGTCAGCGGTGACAGTGCGATGCATGTCGCTTCCGTGCATCGCTACGATGCGTCCCAGAAAAGCATACTGCCGGTGAAAGGCAGTGGCGGCGTGTCTGCTGCTGCGAGCGGTGCTGAGGCGGCATATGCCTGGGGCTGGGCGCGCAACATCTGGGCCGAGGCGCTGGCCTGACGGCAATAGTGCTGCACGGAAATGAAAAGGGGCGCATCCAGCGTCCCTTTTCATTTCCGGGCGGGTTGAGCCGGCGGAATGCCCCACCAGGTCAGCGCGACCAGCGAGGCAAAAACTAAATAAGCAACCGTGAATACCCATGGCGGCAGATCGTAAAACAGCACGGCATGAACCCAGCGCGCGATAAAACTTTTATCTGGTGTAGCACCGCGCAACATGTCTTCCCAAACCGTCAGCGGGCACCAGATGCCGGCGGCGGCTTCGACACTGACGAACAGGATTGCTGCCAGGTGCGCCATGCGAAAACGGAAATTGCGGATCCAGCGCCAGCCGGCTGCAGCGCCGATCCAGATCAGCGGCAGACCGCTGACGACAAACAGCACAAACGCGAAATGCACAACAAGGACGAAATCCGCGAGCAGCAGCTTCACGTGCTGCGTCCCCGCATTGCGGTCAGGCGTCGCCGCGCGCGACGGGCCGCCGGCGGTCGCTGACCCATTCGCTCCATGAGCCCGGATACAGCCGCGAACCGGACAAGCCGGCCACTTCCATCGCCAGCAGATTGTGGCAGGCGGTCACGCCGGAGCCGCACTGGTGAACAATGGCTTCCGGTGCATGGCCGTCGAGGGTTTTGCTGAATTCGGTTTTCAGGGCCGTCGCTGATTTGAAGCGGCCATCGGCATCCAGATTGAGTTTGAAAAAACGGTTGGCGGCTCCGGGGATGTGTCCTGCGACCGGATCCAGCGTTTCGTTCTCGCCGCGATAACGGTCATCGCTGCGTGCATCAAGCACCAGCGCTTTCGGATTTTGCAGATTCGCCAGCAGCAGCGCGCTGTCCACGGCCACCTGCGGCTGCAGTTTGCCGCTGAAACTCGCCGGTTCTATTTCGGGCTGCTCTACCGTAACCGGCAGTTTTGCCTTGAGCCAGGCCTGCCAGCCGCCGTCAAGCACGGCCGCTTTATGGTGACCGACCCAGCGCAGCATCCACCACAGCCGCGACGCATAAACGCCGCCGGTTTCATCGTAAGCCACGACTTGTGTGTTGTTGCTGATGCCCAGCGCGCCCAGTCGCAGGCAGAACGTGGCGGGATGCGGCAGCGGATGGCGTCCGGTGAGTCCGGTCTTCGGTCCGGACAGATCGACGTCGAGATGCAGGAAACGCGCGCCGGGAATGTGTCCGGCGCGGTAAGCCTTGTAACCCGCGCTGTGGTTGGCGAGATCGTGCCGGCAATCGCAGATCACCCACTGCGGATCATCGAGGTGGGCCGCGGTTTGTTCAGTGGCTACGAGCTTGGTGTGGGTCATGGCGTCATTGCAGCCGGCGGGTTGGAGGGGCAAAGGTAACAAACACCGATTGAAAATCAAGCGCAAGAAAAAGCCACGGCGACCGCAAGTCGCCGTAAATATACTGTAACTAATTGATTTTATTATATATTTATGATCTGGATTTAAATATGCGGCGCCACTTCACGGCGCAGGAATTCGTGAAAATGCAACATGCCGTCTTCCAGCGGCGACTGATAAGGCCCCGTCTCGCTGCGCCCCTGCTGCCATAACGCGCGGCGGCCCTC
>JAKFUJ010000458.1 GCA_021732805.1 Betaproteobacteria bacterium
GGATGATGTGCTGACCACCGGCGCGTTTCAGGTTGCGCGCCAGTTCCCCGAGCGTTGCGCCGGTGGTCAGCACATCATCCACGACGCCGACATGGCGACCCGTGACATCACCTTCGACGACAAACGCACCACGGATGTTTTTACGGCGTTCTTTCCAGGGCAAGCGGGTTTGAGGTGCTGTGTCGCGTGTTTTGACGCAGAGCAGGGGATCAACCGGGACATTGAGTTGCTTTCCCAGTTCACGCGCCAGTTCCAGCGCCTGATTGAAGCCCCGCTCACGCAAGCGCTGTCTGGTCAGCGGGACCGGAACGATCAGGTCGGGGCGCTGAACGATGCGATCGGACAACAATGTGGCCAGGCTTGATCCCGCGGCAAGCCGGTTGCCGTATTTGTAGGCCTGGATCAAACCATCAAGCGGGAATGCGTAGCGGCAGGCCGCAATGACGCTGTCGAAATGCGGCGGTTCGGCGATGCAGCGGCCGCACACACCCGGCGTCGGCAATGGATGCGCACAACAACTGCAGACGTTGGCGTCCAGCCACGGGAGGTCGGTTCGACATCCGGTGCAGATGTTTGCACCGGGGGTCGATAAACCGCACAGCAGGCACGGGGCTGCCAGCCGTGCGCCCCACCAGCGGCCATACTTGTTAAGTGCGTGACTTGCAAAATTTGACAAAGAAGACGGCATCTGCGACCATTGTTATATGTAACTAATTGTTTTTATTGATATTTTTATAAAATCATGTATAACACCATGGATACACTGACGATCAACGAATGCCCCCCGACTTCTGCTGACACGTCGCGCTGGCCGGTTGCCGCCATCGAAGCGTTGTTTGCGCTGCCGTTCAACGATCTGCTGTTTCGCGCCCAGCAGGTGCATCGCGCGCATTTCGATGCCAACGCCGTGCAACTGTCGACGCTGTTGTCGATCAAGACCGGCGGCTGTTCCGAGGATTGCGGTTATTGTCCGCAGGCGGCGCGTTACCACACCGGCGTTGAAAACCAGGACATTTTGTCGCTGGAAGAAGTGGTGGCTGCGGCGCGCACCGCGCGCGAACACGGCGCAACCAGGTTCTGCATGGGCGCGGCATGGCGCGGGCCGAAACAGCGCGATCTCGACAAGGTGGTGGCGATGGTCAAGGCGGTACGCGGCCTTGGCATGGAAGCCTGCGCGACGCTGGGCATGCTGAAGCCCGGTCAGGCCGACCAGTTGCGTGATGCGGGTCTGGATTACTACAACCACAACATCGATACCGCGGCTGACAATTACAGGAACGTGATTACCACCCGCGATTACGATGACCGTATCGATACCCTTGAACAGGTGCGCGATGCCGGACTGCATGTCTGCTGCGGCGGCATTGTCGGCATGGGCGAAACGCGCAGCGCACGTGCGACGCTGATTGCGCAACTGGCCAACATGAATCCGTATCCGGAATCGGTGCCGATCAACAATCTGGTGCAGGTGCCGGGCACGCCGCTGCACGGAACGGAAACGCTGGACCCGCTGGAATTTGTGCGCACCATTGCCTGCGCGCGCATCACCATGCCCAAAGCCATGGTGCGGCTGTCGGCCGGCAGGCAGGAAATGGGCGATGCGATCCAGGCCCTGTGTTTCCTCGCCGGTGCGAATTCGATTTTCTACGGTGAAAAACTGCTGACCACCGGCAATCCCGATGTCGAAAACGATCAGGCGTTGTTCGCGTGGCTGGGTTTGCAGCCGATGAATCCTGCGGCAGCGTAACGACTGTCCGTTTTCCCGGCGCTTCGGGAATTCCCTTGTCCATGCGTGCTGAATTGGCCGATGAGTTGGCCGATGAACTGGCTGCTCGTGAGGCCCGGGGCCTGCGCCGTACACGCCGTTTGCTGACGACGCCACAGCGCGCTCATGTCCGGGTTGAAGGCCGCGATTACACTGCATTCTGTTCCAACGATTACCTCGGACTTGCCGCTGACCCGCGGCTGGCGTCTGCTGCGAAATCCGGTATTGATCGTTACGGTGTAGGCGCCGGCGCCTCGCACCTGATTCTCGGTCACGGCAGCGCGCACCATGAACTGGAAGTTGCCTTGGCGGAATTTGTGCGCTTGCCGCGAGCCCTGCTGTTTTCAAGCGGATACATGGCCAACATGGGCGTGGTCAGCGCACTGACCGGGCGCGGCGATGCGGTGTTCGCTGACCGCCTGAACCACGCGTCGTTGAACGACGCGGCGCTGCTGTCGCGCGCAGCATTCAAACGTTATCACCATAACGATCCGGCTGCGTTGGAACGGCTGCTGCAGACCACGCCGGCGCGGCGCCGGCTGGTGATTGTCGATGCAGTGTTCAGCATGGACGGCGATATCGCGCCGGTGCCTGAGCTGCTGGAATTGTGCGAACGTCACGATGCCTGTCTGCTGATCGACGATGCGCACGGCTTCGGCGTGCACGGCGCGCAGGGCCGCGGCACGCTGGCGCATTTCGGCATAGTCTCGGAGCGGGTGATCTATATGGCGACTCTGGGCAAGGCCGCCGGAGTTTCCGGCGCATTTGTAGCCGGCAGTGCCGACTTGATCGAGAGTCTGGTGCAAAACGCCCGCACTTATATCTATACCACGGCGACACCGCCGTTACTGGCGCAGGCGCTGCTCGCGAGTTTGCAGGTGATCGAACAGGAAGAGTGGCGGCGCGTCCGTTTGCGTGAACTGATCAGCCAGTTACAACAGGAGCTGGCCGGCGGTCCGTGGCGACTGCTGCCTTCGGATACGCCGATTCAGCCGCTGCTGGTCGGCGGCAATGCTGAAGCGCTGGCATTGTCCGCAAGACTTGCCGACCAAGGCTTGTTGGTGCCGGCGATACGGCCGCCGACAGTGCCGCAGGGCACGGCACGCTTGCGCATTTCGCTGTCGGCAGACCACAGTGCAGCGGATGTCACGCGCCTCACCGCAGCGTTGCTGCAGCCGGCATGAAACCGGCGCTGGTGTTGCTGCACGGCTGGGGTGCGCACGGCAGGGTGTGGGATGAGCTTGCGGCGAAATTAGGCAACGACATGCAGGTTTTTGCACCCGATTTGCCCGGACACGGCGCGACGCCGTCACGGACCCCGTACACTATTGAACATGCGGTCGATCAACTGGCTGCGATTGCGCCCGCGCAGTGTGCAGTTGCGGGCTGGTCCCTGGGCGGACAACTGGCACTGGCGTGGGCGCAGCGGTATCCGCAACAGGTTTCACGTCTGGTGCTGATCGCCGCAACGCCGCGGTTTGTCAGCGCATCCGACTGGCCGCATGGCATGGCGCCTGAAGTGTTTGCCGGATTTTCTGCTGCATTATCGGGCGACGTCGGGGCCACATTGCGCCGCTTCCTGCTGCTGCAGGCGCAGGGCGATGCGCGGGCACGCGCAGTCACGCGACAATTGCAGGCAGCACTGGCATTGCAGCCGCAGCCTCACGGCAGTGTGTTGCTGGAAACCCTGCGCTGGTTGCAGATGACTGATTTGCGCGCAATGTTGCCGAAGATCAGGCAGCCGGCGTTGGTATTGCATGGCGACTGTGACACGATTGCAGCGCCGGCCGCAGGCGAATGTCTGGCCGCACATTTGCCACATGCACGCCTGGCGCTGCTGGCCGGCGCTGCTCACGCGCCGTTTATTTCTGATCCCGACGCAGTGTGCAAATTGATCAATGATTTCTGCGATGAGTGAGTTTCTGCAACTAGACAAACGCGCAGTGCGCCGGTCGTTCGACCGTGCCGCTGCAACCTACGATACGGCAGCGGTGCTGCAGCATGAGGTGTGCCGCCGCAGCCTGGAGCGCCTGGATTTTATTCGTCACGCGCCTGCCCGCATTCTCGACGCCGGTTGCGGCACCGGCAATGCGTGGTGCGGACTGGCAAGCCGTTATCCCGGTGCGCGGCTGATTGCGCTGGATCTGGCGCCGGGCATGTTGCGCCAGGCGCGAAGCGCAGTGCCGTGGCATCAACGCTGGCTGCGACGAGGGCCGGCGCCGGTCTGCGGCGACCTTGAGCAGTTGCCGTTGGCCGGAGGCACTATTGATCTCGCATGGAGCAACCTGGCATTGCAGTGGGTGAATGCGTTGCCGCGTGCGTTCGCGGAAATTCGCCGCGTACTCGCACCCGGCGGATTGTTCATGTTCACCACCTTCGGGCCTGATACGCTGAAAGAACTGCGTACTGCGCAATCCGGGACAGACGGTCACACGCATGTCAGCAGTTTCATCGATATGCACGACATCGGCGACATGCTGGTCAAAGCAGGCTATGCCGATCCGGTGATCGACATGGAAACATTTACGCTGACCTATCCGGATGTGCGGTCGCTGATGCGTGATCTGAAGGCCATTGGTGCGCACAACGCGGCGACGGACCGGCCACCAGTGCTGAAAGGCAGGGCCTGGCTTACGGCAGTGGAGCGTAATTACGAACCACTGCGCAGGGACGGCAAGCTGCCGGCGACGTTCGAGGTGGTCTACGGCCATGCCTGGTGCCCGGCGCCGCGCTTCGGCCCCGGCGGCAGGCCGGTGATTGAGATCAAACCTGCCGCAATCAACTGACATGCGGCGCTCCTCAAATGCGCGGGGGGTATTCGTGGCCGGTACCGACACGGGGGTCGGCAAAACCCTGATCGCCTGTGCGCTGCTCCGCGGTTTTGCCCTGCGTGGTTTGCGCGTCGTCGGCATGAAACCGGTGGCGGCCGGTGCAGTCCGCCGCAGTGGTATCTGGCACAACGATGATGTTGATCAACTTCAAGCCGCAGCCAATGTCGTGGCATCGACCGCTCTGGTCAATCCCTATTGTTTAGCGCTGCCGGTGGCGCCGCATATCGCTGCGCAGGCTGCCGGTGTGAACATTCGCATGGCGGTGATCAGCAAAAGCTACATTCGTCTTGGACACAGCGCGGATCTGGTCGTGGTCGAAGGCGCCGGCGGTTTGCTGGTGCCGTTGGCGCGTACTTTTGATGTGGCCGATATTCCGTTGCGGTTGGCGTTGCCGGTGGTGCTGGTGGTCGGCTTGCGCCTGGGCTGCCTCAATCATGCATTGCTGAGCGTCGCGGCTTTGCAGTCGCGCGGCTTGTACCTTGCCGGCTGGGTAGCCAATCAGCTTGATCCTGCAATGGCGTGTGTCGCCGAAAATCTGCAAACCTTGCGCTCGCGGATCAAGGCGCCGTTGCTGGGCATGGTCCGACATGCGAAAAATCCGCAGCCTGCGAAGATCGCCCGGATGCTGGATATTGACCGCTTGCAACGCCGGCTTTGAGTGCCGCGAAACCGGCGCCGCAAGAGTGAAAACCGGCTGTTTTCATGGGGCATTCTGGTTGCGACTGTCCCATCCGGTATGCTACAGTCCGCGCGTTTGAAAAGAATGACTGGCGCCGGTGAGCAAACAGCCCATTTTCGAGTCGATTCCGGAGCACGACCACCCCGGATTCACGTACTTCAGGTGCTACGCCAGCTCTCTGGATTTGCGGCTGATGGCGCTGTTTTTTGGTTCGCTGGCGGTGGTTTTGCTGGTCATCGCGACGGCTTTTGCGATGATCGGTGCGTGGTTCGTCATTCCGTTTGCTGGTGTGGAAATCGCCGCGTTGGGAGCGGCGGTCTGGATGATTTTGCGGCGTGCCGGCGATTTTGAGAGCCTTGCATTCAGGGGGGATCGCATTCAGGTTGAGGTGTGTGAGCGCGGTCTGGCGCGGCGGTTTGATTTTCATTGCAGTTGGGCGCGGCTGGTGCCCTGTGGCCCGGGAGCTGTAGCACTACGCTCTCACGGCCGGACGGTTGAAGTCGGGCGTTACTGCGATGAAACAGGTCGACAGGAATTGACGCGCGAACTGCGCGGCCGGCTGGGCGCCGGCAGGATTTAGAACGGATCAATCAGGCTATATGAGCGAGGGAAGAATGGGCAACAAGGGTTTCAGGAAGTGGGTCGCAGCGGCAGCAATGTTTTTCTGGTCAATCGCGGCATGGGCTGAATACAAGCTCAACCTGCAGACGCCGAATACCAGGCTCGGCGAAACGATCTACGATCTGCATACCATTATCACTGTCATCTGCTTTGTCATCTTTGTCGGCGTGTTCGGTTTCATGTTCTACGCCGTGTTCAAGCACCGCAAATCGGTCGGTCACAAGGCGGCGCAGTTCCATGAGAACACTGCGGTCGAGGTGGCATGGACGCTGATTCCGTTTGTGATCCTGATTGCGCTGGCGGTGCCGGCGACCGGCACGCTGATCACCATGCGCGACGCTTCCGAGCCCGATCTGACCATCAAGGCCACGGGTTACCAGTGGAAGTGGGGTTATGACTACATCAAGGGTGAGGGCGAAGGCATCAGTTTTTACAGCGCGTTGTCCACGCCCCGCGCCCAGATTGACGGCACCGACATCGCCGGACGCAATGCCAATCCGAATTACCTGCTGGAAACCGATAACCATGTTGTGGTGCCGGTCGGCAAAAAAGTGCGCATTCTGACCACCGCTGCTGACGTCATTCATGCGTGGTGGGTGCCGGCGCTTTCGGTCAAGCAGGATGCAGTGCCCGGATTCATCCGCGATGCCTGGTTCAAGGCCGAAAAGGCCGGTATTTATCGCGGCCAGTGCGCCGAATTGTGCGGCAAGGAACACGGATTCATGCCGATTGTGGTCGAGGTCATGGAGCCGGCCCAGTACACGGCGTGGGTCAGCACACAGCAGAAAAAAGTGGCTGCAGCCAAGGTCGATCCGGGCAAGACCTGGACGCCGGAAGAGCTTAAAGAGCAGGGCGGAAAGGTATTCGCACAAAATTGCGTAGCCTGTCACCAGGCCACGGGCATGGGTGTTCCCGGCGCATTCCCGGCACTGAATGGCTCAAAAGTGGTTAATGGCCCCAAAGACGACCAGATCAAGCTGGTGCTCAATGGCAAGCAGGGCACCGCGATGAACGCGTTCAAGCACCTCTCGGATGTTGATCTGGCGGCGGTACTCACCTATACCCGCAACAGCTGGAACAACAAAACCGGCGATGCGGTTGCCCCGGCTGAAGCCAAGGCTCTGCGCTGACAGCACGGTACCAAGCGAACGCTCGGAACAAAGAACGCAAAGAACTCAGGCTCCAGGAGAACAACATGTACGCAGCACACACCAACGATCACGGCCACGACGAACACTCGCATAAACCATCGGGCATCATGCGCTGGGTGCAGTCGACTAACCACAAGGACATCGGCACGATGTATCTGTGGTTCAGTTTCGCCATGTTCCTCGTCGGCGGCGCCATGGCCATGATCATCCGCGCCGAGCTGTTCCAGCCGGGCCTGCAGATCGTCAAGCCCGAGTTTTTCAATTCGATGACGACCTATCACGGACTGATCATGGTGTTCGGCGCGATCATGCCGGCGTTTGTCGGTTTCGCGAACTGGCTGATCCCGATGCAGATCGGCGCGCCGGACATGGCGTTCCCGCGGATGAACAACCTGTCGTTCTGGCTGCTTCCTCCTGCCGCTTTGTTGCTGATTGCCGCGCAGTTCGCGCCGGGCGGCGGCGCGGGCGTGGGTTGGACGCTGTATGCGCCGCTGTCGACGCAGGCCGGCCCGGCGATGGATTTGACGATTTTTGCGATCCACATCCTCGGCATGTCGTCGATCATGGGTTCGATCAACATCATCACCACCATCCTCAACATGCGCGCGCCGGGGATGACGCTGATGAAAATGCCGCTGTTCTGCTGGACCTGGCTGATTACCGCCTACCTGCTGGTCGCGGTGATGCCGGTGCTGGCCGGTGCGGTGACGATGACGCTGACTGACCGTCATTTCGGCACCCACTTTTTCAATGCTGCCGGCGGCGGCGACCCGGTGCTCTACCAGCATATTTTCTGGTTCTTCGGCCATCCCGAGGTCTACGTCATCGCGATTCCGGCCTTCGGCGTGGTGTCGCAGGTGATCCCGGCGTTTTCCCGGAAGCCTTTATTCGGTTATGCCTCGATGGTTTATGCCACGGCATCAATCGCCATCCTGTCGTTCATGGTCTGGGCGCATCACATGTACACCGCCGGCATGCCGGTTGAGGCGCAGCTTTATTTCATGTACGCAACGGTGCTGATTGCCGTGCCCACGGGTGTCAAGGTGTTCAACTGGGTGGCGACGATGTGGAAGGGTTCGTTGACCTTCGAAACCCCGATGCTGTTCGCGCTGGGCTTCCTGTTCCTGTTCACGCTGGGCGGCTTCACCGGGCTGGTGTTGTCGATCGTGCCGGTCGACATCCAGTTGCATGACACTTATTACGTGGTCGCGCATTTCCACTACGTGATGGTGGCAGGCGCATTGTTCTCGGCTTTTGCCGGCATCTATTTCTGGTTGCCGAAGTGGACCGGCCGCATGTACAACGAGACGCTGGGCAAATGGCACTTCTGGCTGTCGCTGGTGTTTTTCAATGTCACCTTCTTCGTGCAGCATTTCCTCGGTCTGGCGGGGATGCCGCGGCGCATCCCCGATTATTCGCTGCAGTTTGCCGAGTTCAACATGATCTCGTCGATCGGCGCCTTCGGCTTCGGACTGTCGCAACTGCTGTTCCTCTATATCGTGATCAAGACCATCACCAGTGGAGAAAAGGCCGCCGACCGCCAGTGGGAAGGTGCGGACAGTCTGGAGTGGACGCATCTGCCGTCGCCGGCGCCGTGGCACAGCTTCGAAACGCCGCCGGTGGTGAAATAAGTTGATGGCGCAGGCTGAAATCAGGCGCAACAACCGGCGCACAGCACTGTTGCTGTGGGCGATTGTCGCCCTGTTTTTCTTCGGCATCATGCTCAAGTATTACCTGCTGGAACTATGAAAAACGAGCGCGCCAACCGCCGGATGATGACCAGACTGTCGATCTTCGCCATCGCGATGTTCGGTTTCGGTTTTGCGCTGGTGCCTTTTTACGAAAAAATCTGTCAGGTCACCGGCATCAATGATCTGATCAAACCCGCGGCTGCCGTCGTGAACACCCAGGTCGACAAGTCGCGCTGGATCACCCTCGAGTTTGATGCCAATACGCGCGGCATGGACTGGGATTTCAATCCGGTGCAGCGCAGCGTCAGGGTGCATCCCGGTGAAATGATCCAGATCGAGTACGATGTGCGCAACAACAGCGAAAAAGCCATGGTCGGCCAGGCCATCGTGAGTTACGGTCCGCGGTACGCCGCATCGCATGTGAAGAAGCTGGAATGTTTCTGCTTCAAGATGCAGCCGATGCAGGCGGGCGAGGCCAAACGCATGCCGGTGCAGTTTGTCGTGGATGCAACGCTGCCGGCTGAGGTCAATACCATTACCCTGTCCTACACTTTTTTCGAAGTGGAGGGCGCTTCGACAGCGCCGTTGAAAAGCGGCGGTAAAAGCTGATGGAGGCGGTGATGAACGGCAAGCCCAAAGCCTCGCTGCTGCAGGTGCTGCGCATGGTGTTGTCGGCGTTTCTCGGCATACGCAAACGTGGTGAGCACGAAAAAATTGAAGTGACGCCGTTACAAGTCATTATTGTCGGACTGATTGCAGGCGCCGCTTTTGTGGCTACCATCGTGTCCGTGGTGCATTTGATCACCCGCTGATGGCCCAACGCAGCCGGACTCAAGACCAGATTCAGGAATAATCGCAAGGATTCAGGGAGAAACCAGCATGTCCACACAAGCCACCGACAATTATTATCTGCCGCAACCGTCGCACTGGCCGATCGTCGCCGCGACCGCCCTCGGTTTTCTCGGTTTCGGCGCGGCTTACACCGTAAACAGCATGCCGCTGGGCTATGTTCTGCTGGGTATCGGTTTCATGATCCTGTTTTTCATGTTTGCCGGCTGGTTTACCACGGTCGCGCATGAATCCGAGGCCGGCAAATACAATAAGCAGGTGGATGTTTCATTCCGCTGGGGTATGAGCTGGTTCATCTTTTCGGAAGTCATGTTCTTTGCGGCATTCTTTGGCGTGTTGTTCTACATGCGCGTGATATCAATTCCGGATCTGGGTTCGCTGGAACACCAGCAACTGCTGTGGCCGGGCTTCAAATCGGAATGGCCGGTCGGCGGCCCGGGCATCAAGGAGACGTTCTCGCCGATGGGCGCCTGGGGCATTCCCGCGCTGAACACGGCGCTGCTGCTGACCTCCGGCGCAACAATTACCTGGGCGCACTGGGGAATGCTGAAAAACAACCGCGCGCAGCTGATCTGGGGTCTGGTGCTGACCATCGCCTTGGGCATGATCTTTCTGGGTTTCCAGATCTACGAATATGCCCACGCGTATTCCGAACTGAATCTGAAGCTGACGATGGGTGCGTATGGCGCAACGTTTTTCATGCTCACGGGATTTCACGGTTTCCATGTGACGGTCGGCACCATCATGTTGTGGGTGATCCTGTTTCGCAGCGTCGCCGGTCATTTCACGGCTGAACACCATTTTGCTTTCGAGGGCGTGGCCTGGTACTGGCACTTTGTCGATGTGGTCTGGTTGTTTCTTTTTGTCGTGGTTTATTGGCTGTAAGCATCAAGGCGGCGGATCGCGCAATCGGCCAGCAAAACCGCAAAGCGTGATTTGCACGGGGAGGAGGTACCCCTGCTGGGGATTGGGCGCCGCGTGATCGCGGCGTTTTTTTTGAATATCGCGCCGGTTGTCCGGGGGGAACGCTGCCACCGGTCCGGGGTCAAATCCGTGTTGTGATAAGCCCGGAATAAAAACCGAGCATCAGCAGCAGAAACAGCATGATGGACAGCGCAATGCGAATGGTCAGCGCACGCGCGGTGCGCCGGGTGGCGCCGCGATCCTTGACCATGTAATACAGCGCCGAGCCGAGACTGGCGAGGATGACGATGATGAACAGGATGACGATGATGCGCATGGCGTTTCCGGTTCCAGTTTAACCCAACAGGTTTCGCGGTGGCGGCGATCAGCTTTGGCAGTTATGAATTCAGGCCGCGGCGATGGGGGACCATCGCTGCGCTTGCCGGCATCGCGCTGACGCTGGCTCTTGGTCAATGGCAGGTCGGACGCGCGCGCTACAAGGAAGACTTGCAGCAGCGCTACGATGCGCTGAGCCGGCAGCCGGCCATCCGTATCGGTGGCGAGCCGGTCATTGCAACTAAGGCAATGCTCTATCGACGGGTCGAAGTTCGCGGCGAGTACGAGCCGAAATTGACGGTGTTCGTCGATAACCGGATTCAGGATCATCGCCCGGGGTTTCATGTGGCCACTCCCCTGCGCATAACCGGATCGCAGCGCTATGTACTGGTCAACCGCGGCTGGGTTGCAGCCAACCGCGATCGCAGTCTGCCGGAAGTGGCGACGCCAGGCGGCGAACAATTGGTGCAGGGCATTGCGGTTGCCTGGAGC
>JAKFUJ010000229.1 GCA_021732805.1 Betaproteobacteria bacterium
TTCGCGTCATCCAGCGCCGAGCATACGGGCTGCGCGACGAAGAATATCTGCGGCTGAAAGTTCTCACCTGTATGCTCCCAAAGCTCTAAAAAGCCTCAAAATTACCCACTCGATTCCGTGAAGAGCCGTTATATTGAGCGCGAAGTGTATCCGGATAACCCAATTGATGAAAATCGCCCTCGTCACCCCTGCCGCCGCAAGCTCGCGTTATGGCAATCGCAACACTGCAGAACGCTGGGCCGCCATGTTGCGCGAGCTGGGGCACCAGGTCGGTGTCCAGCAAAAATGGGACAACCGCAGTGCCGACCTGCTGCTGGCCCTGCATGCCCGGCGCAGCCATGATTCGATTGTGCGTTTCGCCGAACGTTATCCGGAACGAGCGTTGATTCTGGCATTGACGGGCACCGATCTCTATCGCGACATACACGACAATGCCAATGCCCAGGAATCCATGGAGCTGGCGACCCGCATGGCAGTGCTGCAGGACATGGGATTGCGCGAACTGTCGCTGCGCATGCGCCGCAAGACCCAGGTGATCTACCAGTCCTGCGCACCGATTTTTCCGCAGCCGGCAAACCGCAGCTTTTTTGAAATCGTCGTCAGTGGTCATCTGCGCGGCGAGAAGGATCCCTTCTGCGGCGCTGCCGCCCTGCAACACCTGCCTTCCGACAGCCGTATCCGCATCACCCATATCGGCGGCGCACGCGACCCGGCGCTGGCGGCGGAAGCGCGGCGCTGGATGAAACAGGAGCCGCGTTATGTGTGGCTCGGCGAGCAGCCGCGTGCCGAGGCGCTGGCCACGCTGGCGCGTTCTCGCGCGATGCTGATCAGTTCGTTGATGGAAGGCGGCGCCAATGTCATCAGTGAAGCGCTGACCGCGCGGGTGCCGGTCATCGCCAGCCGTATTTCCGGCAACATCGGCATGCTCGGCAGCCGCTATCGGGGTTATTACCCGGTCGGCGATGCGCATGCATTGGCACGTTTGCTGAGCCGGTTGGAAACCAGCCCCGATTTCCGGGCGACACTGCGTCAGCAATGCACGGAGCGGCGGCGCCTGATCAGCCCGGCGCAGGAGAAGCGCGGACTGAAAAAATTGCTGGCCGGAATATAATATCTGGGCAGAAGTTACTTAAGTAATTGATTTAATTAACTATTTTATCACAGCATGCACCGGGGCAAAACTGCGACGATGCGCCGGTGTCGCGCCCAGCGAGCGCAACGCTGCCATATGCAACACCGTGCCATAACCCTTGTGCCGGTCAAATCCATAACCCGGATAAGCGGCATGCAATTCGAGCATCGCCGCATCACGCGCAACCTTCGCCAGTATTGAGGCCGCGGAAATCGCCGGCACCGTGGCGTCCCCGCGCACCACTGCCCGCGCCGGCATCGATACTTTCGGAACATGCAGGCCGTCCACCAGGATCACTGCCGGCTGTTGCGACAAGGCCATCACAGCGCGACGCATCGCCAGCAGGCTGGCCTGCAGGATATTGATCTCGTCGATTTCTTCGACACTGGCGCTGGCCACAGCCCAGGCAATGGCATGCAATTTGATTTCATCAAACAGTACATCGCGACGTTTTGCCGTGAGTTTTTTGGAATCCGCCAGCCCGTTGATGCGCGGCGGGTCCTCGAGAATGACTGCGGCGGCAAATACCGGACCTGCCAGCGGCCCGCGCCCCGCTTCATCGACGCCGCAGATGACTTTCAATTCAGCCGGACCTTGATCGACACCGCACTCAACGCTCGCCGCCCGTGATGTAAGGCATGATTGCTTCGGCAGCCCGCTCGGCGGCGTTATGCTGCAGACCTGCGGCCATCTCCGAAAAACGCTGTTCAATCGCCTTGCGTTTGTCAGCGTCACGCAACAAGTCAATCACGGCCGCCGACAAGGCCTCCGGTGTCGCTGCATCCTGCAACAATTCCGGCACCACGAATTCGCCGGCCAGTATGTTGGGCAGGCCAACCCAGGGCTGATATCCCATGCCCTTCATGATCCACCAGCTCAGTCGCGGCATGCGGTACGTAATCACCATCGCCCGCTTCAGCAACGCAGCTTCCAGCGTCGCCGTGCCTGACGCCACCAGCACCACATCCGCCGCCGCCATCGCATCGTGGGCGTGCCCGAACAGCAGCTTGATTTCCAGCTCCCCGCTTTGTCGCCGGTACAGCGCCGCTTCGAACAATTCCCGGGTCTGGCGATTGACCAGCGGCACCAGCAGTCTTACCCCGTCAATTTCCGCCGCGATCCGCTCCGCCGCCCCGACAAAAACATCGGCCATGCTTTCCAGTTCGCTGACCCGGCTGCCGGGCAACAGCGCAACAACGGGCGCCGATAGCGGAATGCGCAATCCGGCCCGCGCATCGGCACGCGACGGCGCAGCAGCGAGCATGTCGGCCAGCGGATGCCCGACATAAGTCACCGGAATATCGGCCTTTTCGTAAATAGCCGCCTCGAATGGAAACACCGTCAGCATCCGCGTCACCGCCTTGCGGATTTTGCGGATGCGCCCGCCGCGCCATGCCCAGATCGAGGGGCTCACGTAATGCACCGCAGGAATGCCTGCGGCTTTGAGCACGGACTCCAGGTCGAGGTTGAAATCCGGGGCATCGATACCGATGAATATCGCCGGCCGCTCCCGCAGAAAATACTTTTTCAGTTCGCGGCGAATACCGGCAATTTCCCTGAAATGCCGCAGTACTTCGACATACCCTCTCACCGAGAGTTTTTCCATCGGATACAGGGATTGCATGCCCGCTGCGGTCATCAACGGTCCGCCGATGCCGACGAAACGCGCATTCGGCATGCGCTGGCGCAAGACCTGCAGCAATGCACCGCCCAGCTGGTCCCCCGAAGGCTCGCCGGCGACTATGCCGACCAGTGGTGATTCCGGCGACACGGGAGTCAGCGGATGATGCCGCGGCCCGGCGTGGCCAGGAACTCCGCGAGCAGTGCCAGCGCGGGCTCGGCAGTGACCCCAGCCGCAATCTGTGCGCGCGCCTCATCAAACGACAGGCCCGACTTGTAAAGCGTTTTGTAGGCGCGCTTGATCGCGGCAATGGCATCCGTCGAAAATCCACGGCGCTTGAGACCTTCGGCATTGATGCCGTACGGTTGTGCCGTATTGCCCGCCGCCATCACATAAGGTGGAACATCCTGCAACACGACCGCACCAATCGCAGTCATGCTGTGCGCGCCGACCCGGCAGAACTGGTGTACACCGGTAAAACCGCCAAGAATCACGTAATCGCCGATGTGCACATGTCCGGCAAGCTGCGCATTATTCGCGAAAATCGTGTGGCTGCCGATCTGGCAGTCATGCGCCAGATGCACATAGGCCATGATCCAGTTGTGATTGCCGACACGGGTCACACCGGCATCCTGTACGGTGCCGCGATTCAGAGTGCAGAACTCACGGATGGTATTGTCGTCGCCGATCTCCAGGCGGGTGGCCTCGCCGGCATACTTCTTGTCCTGCGGTTCTTCACCAATGGAGCAAAACTGGAAGATCCTGTTGCGCGCACCGATCCGGGTATGTTCACCGATGACGACGTGCGGACCGATGCGAGTACCCGCACCAATCTCGACACCGGCGCCGATGATGGAATAAGCGCCCACACTGACGTCCGGGGCCAGCCGGGCCCGCGAATCAACTATTGCAGCGGGATGAATCTGCGCGGTCACGTTCCGTCCTCAGGCGGCATTGCCCGGCAGGTCGCGAACCGTGCACATTATTTCGGCCTCCGCCACCAGCGCATCGCCAACCAGGGCGCGGGCGGAAAATTTCCAGAGCCCGCGGGCATGGCGGTTGAGCACGACATCCAGATGCAGCGTGTCCCCAGGGGTAACCGGGCGCTTGAAGCGCGCGTTGTCAATGCCGACAAAATAATAGATCGACTGATTGTCCGACTGGGCGCCCATTGTCACGAACGACAGTAGCGCAGCAGCCTGCGCCATGGCTTCGATGATCAACACGCCGGGCATCACCGGATGGTGCGGAAAATGCCCGTTGAAAAACGGCTCGTTGATGGTGACATTCTTCAGCGCCTGCAGGCTTTTCCCGGCTTCGTATGACAACACCCGGTCAATCAGCAGGAACGGATAGCGGTGCGGCAGGTGGCGCATGACTTCATTGATGTCCATGCTGCTCATGATTTTTCCTTTTTGACCAACTGCAGTTCCTGCTCCAATGTGCGCACCCGCGTCACCAAATCCCCGAGATTGCGCAGAGTAACGGCATTGCGGCGCCATTCCCGGTTGCTGGCGAACGGATAGGCGCCGGTATAGGTTCCCGGCTCGGTGATGGATTTTGTAATCAGCGTATGGGTTGAAATTTCAACATTGTCGGCAATGGTGATATGGCCGGCAATACCGGATGCGCCACCGATGCGGCAATGGCGCCCGATATGTGCGCTGCCGGCAATACCGGCACATGCAGCAATGGCGGTATGTGCACCGATATGCACGTTGTGCCCAATCTGTATCTGGTTGTCCAGTTTGACACCCTCTTCGATGACCGTATCGTCAATGGCGCCACGGTCAATGGTGGTATTGGCGCCGATTTCAACATCATCGCCGATGATGACGCGCCCGATCTGCGGCACCTTGAGCCAGCGCCCTTCATCCATCGCAATGCCAAAACCGTCAGCACCGATGACCACGCCGGCATGAACGATAATCCGTTTTCCGAGCCGGCAACCGTGATAAACGGTGACGTTGGGATAAAGCATTCCACCTTCACCCACTGCAACGCCAACACCGAGATATGCTCCGGCGCCAATACTGCATCCGGGACCGATTACAACGCCCTCTTCAATCACGACCCCCGGCCCGACATGCACGCTTGCGTCCAGCCGCGCCTGCGGATGCACGATCGCCGTAGGATGTATGCCCGCCTCACCTGCCGTCGGCGGATTAAACAGAGCCGATACCCGGGCAAAGTAAGCGTATGGATTAGCGGCGACGATGCGCGGCATTTCGAGCGAATCGCGCAGCCGGGTACCGATAATGACGGCGCCCGCGCAAGTGGTCTTGAGCAAGTCGAGATATCGCTCGTTGGCCAGAAATGTGATGGTTTCGTTGGTGGCATTTTCCAGCGTGGCCACCTGCCGCACGGTAACGCGCGGATCCCCGATCAACTCCCCGCCCAGGCGGGCAGCGATTTCACCCAGGCTCAATGACGGTTGCTTCTGAATCTCCATAGGGTATCAGGCCATTGAAACTGTGTCGGATGCGCACAATGCAAAACCACGCCGAACAGACCTATTTGCCTTCGGCCAGCGCCTTGAGCACCTTGTCGGTAATGTCGATTTTGGGATTGCGATAAACGGCTTCCTGGAAAATGATGTCGTATTTTTCCGCTTCGGCAATCTGCCGGATGACACGATTCGCGCGCTCGAAAAGGGCGCTCAATTCCTGATTGCGGCGCAGATTCAGGTCCTCACGGTATTCGCGTTGCATGCGCTGAAAATCCAGGGTCAGCCTGCCCAGCTCCTGCTCTTTGGTGCGCCGCTCATTCTCACTCATGGTCAGCGCGTCTTTTTCAAGCTGTCCCTGCATGGTTTTGATCTGCGCTTCACGCCGCTGCAGTTCCTGCGCGCGCGGCGCAAATTCCTTTTCCAGCTGCTTGCTGGCCCGTTCTGCGGGGGCACTTTCCTTGTTGATGCGCTCCGCATCGATGAAGCCCACTTTAAGATCGGCCGCAACCGCCATGCTGCCGGTGCAAGCCATGGTCATCACCACCAATATCAAAAACAGTCTTTTCAACTTACTCTCCTTGACTCTTCGCTCAATGCGCGTGTCCGGCACCACCCAGGCATGCCACATCCATCAAAACGCGCCGCCAAATGTAAACTGGAATGCCTGCTTGCGATCCAAAGAATCGGCATTCAGTGGAGCAGCCACACTGATTTTCAAGGGACCGAACGGTGAAGACCAGAACAACCCCAAGCCCGTGGAATACCGGAAGGCGTCAGCGTCAAACTTGTCCGCAATCATGCCCGCATCAAAAAATACACTCAGCCGGACTGACCGGTCGTTCTGCAAGCCCGGAAACGGGAACAGGAACTCGGTGTTACCCACCAGCCTGCTGCTGCCGCCCCGTGTATCGCCGTTCGAATCCTTCGGCCCGATAGTCGAAGATCGGTAACCACGCACAGAGTTTACACCCCCCGCAAAAAAGTTTTTGAAAAACGGCAATGGCCTGTCGTCATACCCATCTCCGTATCCGGCCTCGCCGTTCAGCAGGAGGGTGTAATCACGGCTCAGCGGGAAATAACGCTGATACTGGTAATTGGTCTTGAAATACTGGAGTGAGGCGCCCGGCAATCCGACCTCTCCGAACGCACGCTGCAGGGTGCCCTTGGTCGGGTAAATCAGGCTGTCACGGCCGTCGCGCACCCAGCCGGCGGTAGCGATGATGGCGTCGTTCTGGCTGCCGAACGTATTCACGGAATCCAGGATGATCAGGGGACTGTCGGAAAAAGTAGTAATGTTGGTGTCTTCGTAGGCCAGTCCATAGGTGATGGTGTCGCGCTCCGTCACCGGAACACCGAAACGAATGCCGCCGCCCAGCGTTTTGGTAATGAAGCGGCCGACGTTGCCGCGGGTGCCATCGATCTCCCGAGAATAAATGTCAAAGCCCTGACTGATGCCATCGACCGTGAAATAAGGATCGGTGTAGGAAAACGCGTACGTAGTGTTGATCTTGCTGGTATTGACCTGCACCGAAACGAATTTGCCGGAACCGAAAATATTCTGCTGCGCCACCGAACCTGACAACGTCACGCCCTCCCCGCTGCCGAATCCGGCGCCAAGCAGGATATTACCGGTCGGTTTTTCGACCACCGTCAGATTGACATCCACCTGGTCGGTGGTTCCGGTGACCGAGGGAGTTTCAACATTCACTTCAGTGAAATAGCCGAGCTTGTCGATGCGGCTGCGCGAAAGGTTGATCTTCTCCCCGGAGTACCAGCCGCCCTCTATCTGACGCATTTCGCGGCGGATGACTTCATCCCGCGTGCGGTTGTTTCCGAGGACATTGATGCGTCGCACGTAAACCCGGCGGCCCGGATCGATGAAAAAAGTGAAGGCGGCCTGGTTTTTCGTCTTGTCGAGCTCGGGCGCTGCATTGACGTTGGCAAAGGCATAACCATCGTTGCCCAGCCGTTCGCTGATGTTTTTCGTCGACTCCGAAATCCTTGCCCGCGAAAACACTTCACCCGGTTTTACCGTGATCAGCTTGAGTATTTCCGCCTCGGGCAGCAGCAACTCGCCGGCCACCTTGACCCCTGAAACCGTGTACTTGGGCCCCTCGGTGATACTGACGCTGATGAAAATATCCTTCTTGTCCGGCGATATCGTCACTTGGGTTGAGTCAATGTTGAACTCCAGATAACCGCGATCCAGGTAGTACGAACGCAGCACCTCGAGGTCGGCAGACAGCTTCTGGCGGGAGTACTGGTCATGCTTGCTCCACCAGGTCAGCCAGCCGGGGGTGCGCAATATGAACAGGCCGAGCAGGTCTTTTTCGCGAAAAGTTTTGGCGCCGATGATGTTGATCTGCTGGATCTTGGCAACATCACCTTCGTTGACATTGAAGTTGATGGAGACCCGGTTCCGTTCCAGCGGCGTCACCGTTGTCGTCACTTCCACCGCATAACGGCCACGACTGAGATACTGTCGCTTCAGTTCCTGCTCGGCCCGGTCCAGCTGCGAACGGTCAAAAATCCTGCCGTCGCCCAGCCCAAGCTGACGCAAACTCTTGATCAGCTGATCCTTTTCGAATTCCTTGACTCCGAGAAAATCAACTTGTGCAATCGAAGGGCGCTCCTGCACAGCCACCACCAGTACCCCGCCCTCCGATTCAATCGAGACATCCTTGAAAAAACCGGTTCCAAACAGCGCCCTGAGGGCCTGTGATGCCTTTTCGTCGGTCATGGTTTCGCCGACCTTGACCGGCAGGTAACTGAATACCGTTCCGGCTTCTATCCGTTGTATGCCTTCGACACGGATATCCCTGACAACAAAAGGCTCGATTGCCAGCGCAGGGACGGAAAAAAAAACCAGCACTGCACAAAACCAGCGAAGTAATGCCATATTTTCAGCTGCCGATCAGGCGATTGATGTCGTTAAACAAAGCGAAAGCCATCAGCGCAAACAGCAACGTCACTCCAATATGCTGTCCTGCCGCCATGACTCTTTCGGATACCGGTTTCCCGGTCAGAATCTCGACGGAATAATACATCAAGTGCCCCCCGTCCAATAACGGCACCGGCAACAAATTCAGCACGCCGAGACTGATGCTGATCAACCCCAGAAAAAGCAAATAGGATATCCAGCCGTTTTGCGCCGATTGCCCCGCATAATCGGCGATCGTAATCGGGCCGCTCAGGTTTTTAAGAGAGACCTCGCCAATCACCATCTTGCCCAGCATGCGCAGGCTGAACAGCGCCGTCTCCCAGGTCTTGGCGACAGCCTTGCCCAGACTCTCAAC
Organism: Betaproteobacteria bacterium; assembly: GCA_021732805.1. Classification (GTDB taxonomy): domain Bacteria; phylum Pseudomonadota; class Gammaproteobacteria; order Burkholderiales; family SG8-41. The sequence goes on from JAKFUJ010000229.1 coordinate 8,499, forward strand.
GGGACCATAACGGACATCCGTCAGCATTTCGCGCATTGCAGTTTCGTCTATTTTCGGCGCAGCGCCGATACGTCCGAAACGCACTCCACGATCATCAACAGCATCGGGAGTCACTGCTATCGGCGGCACGTCAACGTCACCGCGCCGCACCTGAATCTGCAGGGCCTGTCCGGGGGCATCACGCACACGCTTGACCAGCGCATCCCAGTTTTCAACACGCTCGCCGTTGACCGCCAGCACGCGGTCTCCGGAGCGCAGGCCTGCGCGTGTGGCCGCTCCGTTTCCGGTCAATTCACCGAACACCGGCGGCAGCACGAGTCGTTGCCGGGAAAGTCCCAGCGTTGCCAGCACATCCTTTTCAAGATCCTCGGACGCCAAGCCGTCAAAACTCAGTTCACGACTGACGTTTGAGCCCTGAATTGTTTTCAGATCGACGCTGACAACGCCCTTGTCGAGAGCCCGTTGCAGCACCACCCAGCGAAAATCCTGCCACGTCCGCACCGTCGTTCCACCGACACCCAGCACCGTATCACCGGCAACAAATCCGGAACGCGCTGCAGCGCTGCCTGCGGGCGGTTCAGCGACAATCGGCACCAGCCCCGGCACGCCGTATACAAACAAAAACCAGTACAACACGATGGCCGCCAGGAAATTGGCCACCGGCCCCGCCAGCACGATGGCAAACCGCTGCCACACCGATTTGCGGTTGAAGGCGCGATCCAGTTCATGCGGCGGGACTTCACCTTCACGCTCGTCGAGCATTTTTACGTAACCACCCAGCGGTATCGCCGCAAGCACCCACTGTGTCCGATCGGGGCCCATGGTTTTCGACCACAGCGGCTTGCCGAAGCCGACGGAAAAGCGCAGCACTTTGACATTGCAGCGACGGGCGACCCAGTAGTGTCCATACTCGTGCACGACGATCAGCAGGCTGAGCGCCACGATGAAAGCTATCACTGTCAGCAACAAAACTTGGCTCCTTTCAGCTTCCGGTTGCGGTCTGCGGCATGCATCGTTCCGCACATGCCGCCATCGCCTCTTCGCGCGCCTTCCGGTCAATGCGCTCGACATCATCAAGCGACGACACGGACTGCACAGGCGTGGCCAGCACAACCTTTTCAATCAGTTCGGGAATATCGGCAAATCCGATACGCCGATCAAGAAATTCGGCAACGGCAACTTCATTGGCCGCATTTAACGCGATGACGGCGGAATCGCCCGCACGCAATGCATCACAGGCAATGCGCAGACACGGAAAACGTTCGAGATCAGGACTCTCGAAACTCAGATTGCCGACCCGCGCCAGATCGAGAAAATCAGCGCCGGAAGCAATTCGTTCAGGATAGCCCAGTGCGTGCGCAATCGGAGTACGCATATCCGGATTGCCGAGTTGCGCAATCACTGAGCCGTCGCAATACTCGACCAGCGAATGGACCACACTCTGTGGATGGATGACGACTTCGATCACTTCGGGCGGGGCGGAAAACAGCCAGTGCGCCTCAATGACTTCAAGCCCTTTGTTCATCATGGTCGCGGAATCCACCGAGATTTTCCGCCCCATGACCCAGTTCGGATGAGCAATCGCCTCTTCCGGTGTAATACGTGCAAATTGCCCGGCCGGCAGATTGCGGAACGGTCCGCCTGAAGCAGTCAGCAATATCCGGCGCACTCCGCAATCAGCCAGCGTTCTGTCGCGCATGCCGGGGAGTGCCTGGAATATAGCATTGTGTTCGCTGTCGATCGGCAGCAGTTCCGCGCCGCTGTCGCGCACGGCTGCCATGAACAATGCGCCGGAGGTCACCAGCGCCTCCTTGTTCGCAAGCAGAATTTTTTTCCCGGATCGCGCGGCCGCAAGAGCCGGCCGCAGTCCGGCGATGCCGACGATGGCGGCAACCACCGTAGTGACGGCCGGCAAAGCTGCAATCTTTTCCAAAGCTTCAGCGCCGCTCAATACCATGGTCGACAAGCCAGCGTCCTGCAGCTTTTTCTGCAGCCGACCGGCTGCGGCAGTTTCCAGCAATACGGCGTATTCCGGCTTGAACCGGCAACATTGCTCAAACAGCAGATCATCGCGCGAACGGGCAGCCAGCGCAGTGACTGCAAAACGTTGCGGATTGCGCGCAACCACATCCAGTGTGCTGACACCAACACTGCCGGTGGATCCAAGGATGGTCAGATGCTGCATAGATTCACGCACGCTGCAATATCCACGGCACTGCGAGCGCCGCCAACGGCAATGTCGAAGTCAGTCCGTCGATGCGATCAAGCACCCCGCCATGTCCCGGGAGCAGCTTGCCGCTGTCTTTCACTCCGGCCAAGCGTTTGATCCACGATTCAAACAAGTCACCCAAAATGCTGAGCGGCAGCATGCAGGCCACGAGCACGGCTGCCGCCCCGCCGCCACCCGGCGCATAACTGCTGAATCCTGACTGCCATACTACCGCATGATACACCGCGACCCCGACCGCAGCCCCGGCAACACCTTCCCATGTTTTGCCGGGACTGATCGAAGGCGCAAGCTTGCGCCGCCCCCAGGTATGGCCTGCAAAATAAGCGGCAATATCGGCCATCCATACCACACCCATCAATGCCAGCAATACCCAGGGCAACTCCTGCAAGCTGACCAGCGCCATCCAGGTCGGCACCAGCAGCAACCATCCGGTCAACGTTTTCGCCAGCGGATGGCTGATGCGCCAGCCGAAATACAACCATGCCGGCGCGCATAGTGCCCAGAACGCCACGGAAAGCCAGAAAGCCACCTGCCCGGCTGCGGCTATCCCGAAATGGCGGCTGGCGC
>JAKFUJ010000099.1 GCA_021732805.1 Betaproteobacteria bacterium
GGAGAAGCCCCTCTCCCCTCGGGAGAGGGGTTGGGGTGAGGGAAAACGATGATGGCGGGAACATAAAATTTATTAATTAAATCAATTACTTATGGCTATTCACCGCGACGGAACAGGCGGTCGAGATCGGCAATCGAGAATTGATGCCAGGTCGGTCGGCCGTGATTGCACTGGCCGGAACGTTCGGTGGCTTCCATGTCGCGCAGCAACGCATTCATCTCGGGCACGCTCAGTTTGCGGTTGGCGCGCACCGCGGCGTGGCAGGCCATGGTTCCCAGCAGTTCGTTGCCGCGTTCGGTGGCGATGCGGCTGACGCCGTATTCGCGTACTTCATGCAAGACATCCAGCGCCAGTGCCTGTGCATCGGCATCGGCGAGTAAAGCCGGTACGCCGCGCACGATCAGTGCACCGGGTCCGGCGGGTGCGATGTCGAAACCGAGCGCCTGCAGTCCTTCACGTTCGTCCTCCGTGGTGGCGACGTCCAGCGCTTCGGCGGCGAAATGCACCGGCACCAGCAGCGGTTGCATCGGAATGGTCTTGCCGTCGAGTGCAGTCTTCAGTTTTTCGTACATGATGCGTTCGTGTGCGGCATGCATGTCGATGATGATCAGGCCGTTGCGGTTTTCGGCAAGGATGTAGATGCCGGCGAGCTGTGCCAAGGCGAAACCCAGCGGATGTTCGTCGCCGGACGGCGGCAATGCCGGAACCGGTGCCGCCTGCGGCAAGGTGGCGGTGTCTGTCGCTGATCGCGTTGCGAACAGCGTGGCATAAGCGCCGGCAGGTTGTGCAATGCCCAGAGTCATTGCACCCTGGTTGCGGTAAAACGGCGCGGCGGGTGCTGATGGTGATGCAAAGGGCGCAGCCATTGCCGGTGCTGCTTCACCGGCGGAACGCGATAGTGTCTTGTGCAGTGCGTGGAAAATGAACTGATGCACCGCACGTGAGTCGCGGAAACGCACCTCAGCCTTCGCCGGATGCACGTTGACGTCGACCAGTTGCGGATCGATGTCGAGGAACAGTACAAATGCCGGATGACGATCATGGTGCAGCACGTCGGCATAGGCCTGACGGATGGCGTGCGCCACCATCTTGTCACGGATGCAGCGGCCGTTGACGAAAAAATATTGCGCGTCGCGCGTGCCCCTGGCGTGCGACGGTGAACTGATCGCGCCGCGGATGGCGATCTGGCCGCCGGACTCCTCGACCGGCAGTGCGCCGTCGGCGAATTCTTCGCCGAGAACTGCAGCGACACGCGCGGCCAGCAGTTGCGGCTTGACCTGCAATCTGACGCGGCCGTTGTGCGTCAACGCGAATGCGACGTCGGGTCGCGACAGTGCAATGCGGCGGAAGGCTTCTTCGCAATGTGCAAATTCGGTCTGTTCTGATTTGAGGAATTTGCGCCGCGCCGGGGTGTTGTAATACAGCTCGCGCACGTCGATGCGTGTGCCGCGCGCCAGCGTCGCCGGTTCCGGCGTGCCCAGCGTCGGGCCTTCGGCTGCCACCTTGTAAGCGTGACGGTCTTCGCTGCGGCGGCTGGTCAGCTCCATGCGCGACACCGAGGCAATGCTCGCCAGCGCTTCGCCGCGGAAACCGAGGCTGGCGACATGTTCGAGGTCATCGAGTGTGGTGATTTTACTGGTGGCATGGCGGGCCAGCGCGAGTTTGAGTTCGTCACGGCCGATGCCGCTGCCGTCATCGATCACCGTCACCTGTTTCACGCCGCCGGCGGCGAGTTCGACGCTGATCGCCTGTGCACCGGCATCCAGGCTGTTTTCCAGCAATTCCTTCAGCGCGGACGCGGGGCGCTCAATCACTTCGCCCGCGGCAATCTGGTTGATCAGGAGTTCCGGCAGGAGGCGGATCGCGGACATGCGGGAATTATAAGCGGTGCGGACCGGGTTATAAGCTGCTTGCATAAGGCATAAGCAGTTGTGCAAAATCATGTCGTTATGGGTCGCGGTGATGCAGTTTTTTTGACTTATAATCAACTCACATTGCGCACGATGTGATGGCCTCGTCGTCGCCCTGATTCGATCGATACACAATATCCACAGTGCCAGTGAAGGGGAATTAATGGCTCAGACCATCGGAGTGCCCAAAGAAACGGCCGCGGGCGAAAAGCGCGTCGCGACTGTTCCGGAGGCCGTTGAAAAGCTGATCAAGCTGGGCTTCAAGGTCATGGTGCAGTCCGGCGCGGGTGACGCGGCGAATTGCAGTGATGATACTTATCGTGCTGCGGGCGCGGAGATTGCGGCCACTGCGGCGCAGTTGTGGTCCGGTGCCGACATCGTATTCAAGGTCAGCGTTCCGACAGCGGAGGAAGTCGGCCTGCTGCGTGAAGGCGGCACCCTGATCGGCTTCATCTGGCCGGCGCAAAATCCGGAATTGATGCTGCAACTGGCTGCGAAAAAGGCCACCGTGCTGGCCATCGATTCGCTGCCGCGTGTGTTGTCCCGTGCGCAGAAAATGGATGCGCTGACGTCCCAGGCCGGCGTTGCCGGCTACCGCGCCGTGATCGAAGCAGCGAATGCGTTTGGCCGATTTTTCAACGGTCAAATTACCGCTGCAGGCAAGGTGCCTCCGGCCAAGGTCTTTATCGCCGGCGCCGGCGTCGCGGGGCTTGCGGCTATCGGCACCGCAGCCAGTCTGGGCGCCATCGTGCGTGCCAACGACACGCGCGCTGAAGTCGCCGACCAGGTGGTGTCGCTGGGCGGCGAATTCGTCAAGGTCGATTACGAAGAGGAAGGTTCCGGCGGCGGCGGTTATGCCAAGGTGATGAGCGAAGGCTTCCAGCAGGCGCAGCGCGAGATGTACGCCAAACAGGCGCGTGAGGTGGACATCATCATCACCACCGCATTGATTCCCGGCAAGCCCGCCCCGAGGCTGATCACTGCCGAGATGGTGAAGAGCATGAAGCCGGGCAGCGTCATCGTTGACATGGCGGCTGAGCGCGGCGGCAACTGCGAGCTGACCGAACCCGGTCAGGCGGTGGTGAAACACGGTGTGACCCTCATCGGCTACACCGACCTGAACTCGCGTCTGGCCAAACAGTCCTCAACGCTGTACGCCACCAACCTGTTCCGCCTCACCGAGGAACTGTGCAAGACCAAGGACGGCATCATCAACGTCAATATGGACGACGATGCGATTCGCGGCCTGACCGTGATCAAGGACGGTGAGGTCACCTGGCCGCCACCGCCGATCAAGCTGGCGACGCCGCCCAGGCCCGCTGCGGCAGCAGTGAAGCCGGCCGAGAAGAAAGGCCACAGCCATGGCGGTGGCGGCGCGCCGGCATCGGCAAAGGCGACCGCGATTACCTTCTTCATTGGCGCAGTGCTGTTCTGGTTCGTCGGCGCCTATGCGCCGGCGGCATTCCTCGGCCACTTCACGGTGTTCGTGCTGGCCTGCTTTGTCGGTTACATGGTGGTGTGGAATGTCACGCCCGCGCTGCATACACCGCTGATGAGCGTGACCAATGCGATCAGCAGCATCATCGCCATCGGTGCGCTGGTGCAGGTGGCGCCGCCGCTGACCGGCGCGGTCGAACGTCCGGAGACGTGGATACTCGGCCTTGCCGTGTTCAGCATTGCGCTGACCTCGATCAACATGTTCGGCGGATTCGCAGTCACCCGCCGCATGCTCGACATGTTCCGTAAATAGGAGGGACGGAAAAATGTCTTCAAGCCTCGCCACCGTCTCCTATATCGGAGCAACGATACTCTTCATTCTCAGCCTCGGCGGACTGTCACATCCGGAGTCCTCGCGGCGCGGCAATCTCTACGGCATGCTGGGCATGGCCATCGCCGTGCTCGCGACAGTGTTCGGACCGCAGGTCACTGCGCAGGGTTATGCCTGGATCATCGGCGCCATGGTGGTCGGCGGTTCGATCGGCCTCTACGCCGCACGCACCGTCAAAATGACGCAGATGCCGGAACTGGTGGCGCTGATGCACAGCCTCGTCGGTCTGGCCGCGGCGCTGGTCGGCTTTGCCAGTTACATCGATCCGGCCGCTTCCAGCCACATGCAGGGCGCGGAAAAAACCATCCATGAAATCGAGATCTACATCGGTATCCTGATTGGTGCGGTGACGTTCTCGGGCTCGATCATCGCGTTCTGCAAACTCTCGGGCAAGATCGGCGGCAAACCGCTGCTGCTGCCGGGACGCCACTGGCTGAACTTGCTGGGGTTGCTGATCATTCTTTATTTCGGACGCGAGTTCATTCACGCTGAATCGATCGAGGCGGGCATGAAGCCGCTGATCATCATGACTGTGGTTTCGCTGCTGTTCGGCATCCACATGGTCATGGCCATCGGCGGCGCCGACATGCCGGTGGTGGTGTCGATGCTCAACAGTTATTCCGGCTGGGCTGCGGCGGCGACAGGGTTCATGCTGTCGAACGACCTGCTGATCGTCACCGGCGCGCTGGTGGGTTCGAGCGGCGCGATTCTGTCCTACATCATGTGCCGTGCGATGAATCGCAACTTTGTCAGCGTCATTGCCGGTGGTTTCGGTACCGGCGGCGGTGCGCCGGCCAAGGCCAAGGGTGATGCTGAACCCGCGGGCGAGGTTGTTTCAATCAGTGCCGTCGAAACTGCGGAGTTGCTGCGTGATGCGAAAAACGTGATCATCGTGCCCGGCTACGGCATGGCGGTGGCCCAGGCACAGCACACGGTGTTTGAAATTACCAAGCTGCTGCGCGAAAAGGGTGTCAACGTGCGCTTCGGCATTCATCCGGTGGCGGGCCGCATGCCCGGGCACATGAACGTGCTGCTGGCCGAGGCCAAGGTGCCGTACGACATCGTGATGGAAATGGACGAGCTGAACGAGGACTTTCCGGATACTGACGTCGCCATAGTCATCGGCGCCAACGACATCGTCAATCCGGCGGCGCAGGAAGATCCGTCGAGCCCGATTGCCGGCATGCCGGTGCTCGAAGTGTGGAAGGGCAGAACTTCCATCGTCATGAAACGCAGCATGGCGTCAGGTTATGCGGGTGTTGATAACCCGTTGTTTTATAAAGAAAATAATCGCATGCTCTTCGGTGACGCGAAGAAAATGCTGGGCGAGGTGCTGGTTGCACTGAAGTCCTGATCATCAATCCTTGATTTGAAATGGAAAGGCGCAGTCATGGCCCGTCTTGAAGAAGTGCCGCTGGGTGAACGCAGGATGATGGAAACCCTGGATTGCACCGGGTTCGAAGACCGCCGCCCGTGGGTGACGGGGCCGGCGCTGAACCGGCGACGCGTGGCGCTGGTTTCGACCGCGGCGCTGAATCTGCGCAGCGACGCGGTTTATGCGCGCGAGGAGACCGGCTTTCGCGTCATCCCCGGCAATGTCGATGCCGGTGATGTGGTGATGACTCATTCATCGGTGAATTTTGATCGCACCGGATTCCAGCAGGATCTGAATGTGTGTTTCCCGTTGCAACGACTGCATGAAATGGCGGCTGCCGGCGAGATCGGCTCGGTCGCCAATTTTCATTTCACGGTGTCGGGCGGGCGTCCGCCGCTTGATCTCGAAGATTCCGCCCGCGCCATTGCCCGCACCATGCGCGCCGATGGTGTCGATACCGTGTTGCTGGTCCCGATATGACCCAAATGCACGCGCGCCGTCGGCGGGCTGGCTGTTTTTTTCGAGGAAGAAGGACTGTCGACCACCCAGATCAGCCTGATCCGCATCCATTCCGAGCGCATCCAGCCGCCGCGCGCGCTGTGGGTGCCGTTTGAACTGGGGCGGCCGCTGGGTGTGCCCAACGATGCGGAGTTTCAGAAACGGGTATTGCGCGCGGCGTTTGCACTGCTGGATGCCGAACGCGGTCCGCTGCTCATCGATTACGCCGAGGATGTTCCGCAGTCCTCTTCCCCCGAGTCCGATGCGGAGGCGATGAACGGCATGGTCTGCGCCGTGGATTTTCCCGCATTGCCGGATGCCACCGCGCCAACCAGTGAAATCGGCATCGCATTGATGAAGGAAATCGCCGCGCTGGCGCCGTGGTATGCCGTTGCCGTCGCCGACCGCGGGCGCACCACGGTGGGCCCCAGCGGATTGCCGGTCATCGAGGCCGGAAAATACCTGGCGGCGTTTCTGGAAAATCAGTCGGCGCCGTGTCCGCGCGACGATATGCCGGCGGCGAGCGTGCTCAAGCTGGCCTACGAGGACCTCAAAGCCTATTACACCGAGGCCATCACCATGCAGCCGGGTTTTGCCACCAGCAAACGCGTCGAGGACTGGTTGTTCCGGGAATCGGTGCTGGGCACGGCGCTGTGGCGTTTGCGCGCGATCTGCCGGGCGAATGAAGATCAGCCGTACGGGTATCTGGGGCGCAACTCGGTGGTGCCCGACCGGCAAATCAATCCGGCGAATTGAGCAGGCGATGAGGTTTTGATGCGTTTGCTCCGCGCTGGAGCATAACGTCATCCGAGCTATTTATTTTTTTGGAGGCCTGGCCTCTTCCAATATGTCCATTTCTGGCCGATAAGCCGAGGTTTCGACCTCGAAGATACCGAGCAGGGTGTGAAAGACATTGGCATGTGTGAACCTTTGGTTGACTTTTTCACGCAATGCCGAAATTTTTATGTCCGTGAAATTTGAGCCAAACCACATCAGCGCCGGAATGTGAAGTTGCGTATCGGGCGCGATGGCTTTGGGCAGGCCATGCAGGTACAGACCATTTTCTCCCAGCGATTCTCCATGATCGCTGACATAAAACAGCGAGGTCTCGAACTTCGGGTCGTTTTTCCTGAGCAGCTCGATTATTTTTGCCAGAAAATGATCGGTATAGAGAATTGCATTGTCATAGGCATTGCCGATTTCCTCGCGGGTGCAGCGGCTGAGATCGCTGTTTTTGCACGTGGGTTTGAATTTTTCGAACTCGGGCGGATAGCGGCGAAAATAGGCCGGGCCGTGGTTGCCCATCTGATGCAGCACGATGAGGATGTCTCCCTTGGGGTGTGAGTCGATGAAGTCCTGCAGCCCCGCCAGCATGCCTTCATCCCGGCATTCAATGTCACAAACAGGGTTGGTTTTCGGGGATTTGTAGTCCTGAAACGTCACGCGGCTGGCAACACCCTTGGAGTCGGAATTGTTGTCCCGCCACAATACCTAGACATGGCTGCGCTGCAGGACGTCCAGCAGGTTTTCATCGGTGGTTATTTTCGAGGTTGCGGCACCTGCATGGCTGTCCCGCAGGAACATGCAGGGGACCGAAACTGCGGTGGATGTTCCGCAGGCCCAGAAGTTGGTGAAGTTGATGACATTGAGTTTTTTGAGCTGTGGATTGGTTTCACGGGAGTAACCATTCAGGGAGAAGCGGTCGGCCCTGGCTGTTTCGCCGACCACCATGATGACCAGTTCGCGATCCACGTCTGAAGCGGGGATGGCCGCATCGCCACCGACGGTGACGATCGGCGCATTGGTTTTGGTATGCAGTGACTGAACCGCGAACTTGGCTGCGGAATACAGGTAGTAGATCGGATTGGCATGTTGGCGCAGTTCCTTGTGCTCCCTGAAAAAAGAGGCATAAAAGCTGCCAAAGGCGAGGACCGTGGCGATGATCAGGGTAACCGTGATGCCCGACAGTTTCAGCCGCGCAACAAGTTCCCTGCGCAGGTGCTGCGCTTTCAGGGGTACTATTGCGACGGCAATGGCCGGTATCACACCGAGGACGACCACGTAAGCGAGCAATTTGAAATTCAGCAATTCGAGCGTTTCCGCAGTGCTGGTGTGTGTGATGTTGCGCATCATGTCGTCGCTGATGATTACGCCGTAGCTGTCCATGAAATAGGCTGCAGCCGAGGACAGCAGCAGGACGGTCATCAAAACCGGCTTGGTTGATTTTCTGAAGCACAGCACGGAGAGCAGGAGCAGGGTCGCCCCGCCGAACACGATCATCAGTGAAAGCAGGAACAGAAGGTTTTCGCCATTCGCCGGATAGGTCTTGAGGACATGTGAGGCAAACGTGGCATTCCCGGAAACGAGCAGGAATGCGGTAACGAGAAGGATAAGGGTGTTGGAGGACAGTTTGAATCCGTCGATAAAAGTGACTGTGTTTTTGTATGCGGACATTTCAGGCTTTTTGAAAAAGTCCCGGGATTCTAGACGATGACGATCAGGCCATCTGAAGTGATCAATCGCAAGGACGCGCAATTTGCAGTGATAAACCTGTTTTTTCTGGCGGTCACGGGTTTGTTACTGGTATGGATGTCCCGGGATGGCGCGATTGATTTTGCGGTTTCCCGTTATTTCTTTGATCCGGTTGCCGGCGCCTTTCCTGTCAAGGATGCACCGCTTTTTGCGTCGGTCGGGCACACGGGACTCAAATGGCTGGTTTTGTCTGTCTGGTTATTCAGCGCGGCAGCGGCGGCATTCATGCGCAAGTGGCGGTCGCCGCTGGTGTTTTTCTGCATTACTGTGGCTTTGACCACATTGGTGGCAGCGTTGTTGAAAATGAACAGCGCGCATTCCTGTCCATGGGATCTGCGGGGGTTTGGCGGGACGGTTGACTGGTTTCCGCTATTCGGTTCACCGGCATTTCCGTCAGGGCCGGGGCATTGCTGGCCCGGCGGGCATGCGGCGGGCGGGTTTTCGCTGGTTGCCGGCTATTTTGCGTTCAGGGGCAATCATCGGGTACTCGCGCGCAGCGCGCTCGGGGCGGCACTGGGTCTGGGGGCGTTGATGTCATACGTGCAAATTGCCCGCGGCGCGCATTTTCTGTCGCACAATCTGTGGAGTTTCTGGATTGGCTGGTTTTGCAGCCTGGCGGGTTTCCTGATCTGGCGCGTGTATATGTCTCCCGCTTCGGGGAGGAGATGATTTTTGGCACCGCCAAAAAGGCTTATTGATTGCGGCATGTGATAGATGGCGTAGATGGCGTAGCCGCGTGGATCATATCCGCAGTGTGCAGAAATTTCCTGTGATCAGATACGCATTTCAGTGCTGGCGGTAACGGTCGGAAAACGCGATGCCTCCAGTGTCGGTATCGATTTCACTGCCGAGCCGGTGCTGATCAGCACCACTTCTTCATCGGTTTTGATCCAGCCTTTGGCGATGGCTTTGCGCAGCCCGACCAGTATGGTCGCACTTTCCGGGCACGGGAACAGACCTTCCTCGCGCGCCATTTCATCGACTGCGGCCAAAGCCTCGTCGGCAGTGGCGGTGACTGCGCCGCCGCCGTGTTTGCGGATCAGTTCGAGCACCGCGGGTCCGCCCGGCGGGTTGGGCGACTTCAGTCCGCCGGGCGGAATGTCGATCTTGCCCCAGGGCGTACATTCGTTGCGACCTTCATCCCAGGCTTTGACCAGCGGCGCACATCCCTCGTATTGGGTGATGTAGAGTCGCGGCAATTTGCCCTTGATCCAGCCGAGTTGCAGCAATTCCTCGAACGCCTTGAAGATGGCGATGGCGCCGAGGCCGCCGCCCATCGGATAGACGATGGCATCGGGCATGCGCCAGCCCAGTTGTTCGGCGATTTCGAGCCCCATGGTTTTTTTGCCTTCGAGCCGGTACGGTTCGCGCAGCGTGCAGATGTTGAGCCAGCCGTTTTTTTCACAGGCCTCGGCGATCAGGCGTCCGCCGTCGTGCCAGTTTTCGAGCAGAAAGGTCGGTTGTCCGCTGGCGCGGCAATGCTGGCGGCTCGCGGGTTGTGCGTCCGTCGGCAGCAGATTGACGCAGGTGATGCCGGCGCGTGCGGCATACAGGCTCCATGAGCCGCCGGCGTTGCCGGAACTGTTGTGCGATACGGTCTTGACTCCCAGTTCAACGTATCGCGATACCGCGACGCTGGCGCCGCGATCCTTGAACGTACCGCTGGGGTTGCGGCCTTCGTCCTTGACCATCAGTTGTTTCATGCCCAGCGCGCGGGCAAGCCTTGGTGTTTGCAGTAATGGTGTCCAGCCCTCATTCAGCGACACCGCGTCTTCAGGCCGCGCCACCGGCAGCAGCGGCGCATAACGCCACAAACTGGCAGGGCCGCGCGCGATCGTTTCCACCGTGACTTCACGGCGGATGCGCTCAAGGTCGTACCGCGCGCGCAGCCGGTCTGTCGGCGGCGCGCTGTGTGTCGTGCCGGAATCGAGATGTTTGCCGGCGGCGTTTTCGATGTGGGTGAGATAGCTCATGGCGTCAGTTGAGTTTGATTCCGGATTTGGCGACAACTTCTTTCCAGCGTTTGACATCGGCTTCGATCAGTTTGCCGAATTCCGCCGGACCCAGCGGTGCAATGTCCAGCGCCAGGCTGGCGAAACGCTCTTTGACATCAGCTTGTTCGAGGGCGCGGGCGATCTCCTGATGCAGCACCTTGACGATGGCCGGTGAAGTGCCGCCAGAAGCGAGCACGCCGTACCAGTGCGCCACCGCAAAATCGGGAATGCCGGATTCGATAAACGTGGGTACGCCGGGCAACAGCGGATGCCGCGTCGCGCCGCTCATTGCCAGACCCTTGATGCGCCCGGCCTTGATGTGCGGAACGATGGGCGGCGAACCATTGAGCGCCAGCGGGATCTGGTTGGCGACGAGGTCGCTGATCGCGGGGCCGCCGCCTTTGTACGGCACATGGTTGAGCACGAGGCCGGTCTTGATGCGCAGCAACTCGTAGGTCATGTGCGGTGAGCCGCCCTGGCCGCTGGTGCCCAGCGCCAGTTTCTCGGTTTGCGCGCGCGGCATCGCAATCAATTCCTTCAGCGTATTGGCCTTGAACGACGGGTGCGCCGCCAGCACCTGCGGCGTGGTCGCAATACGCATGATCGGCGCGAAATCCTTGATCGGATCGTACGGCGGTTTGGGGAACATCACTGCGTTGATGGCGTGCGGCACGTCGGCGAGGATCAGCGTGTAACCGTCGCCGGCGGCTTTGGCCACGATCTCGGTGCCGATCAGGCTCGCCGCACCGGGCCGGGTATCGATGACGAAGGCCTGCCCCAGCCGTTCGCCCAGTTTCTGGCCGAGCATGCGGGCGGTGGTATCAGAACCACCGCCGGGCGCGTAGGGCACGACCAGGCGCACCGGACGTGACGGATATTGTTCCGCTGCATCGACCGCAATGGGCAGCGCGAGAGTGATGGAGAGTGTTGCGGCGATCATGTGGCGGTTCATGGCTGTTTTCCTGTCAGTCGAGTTGGATCTTCACTTGTTTTAACACATCTTTCCAGCGCTGGTCCTAGGACAACAGTAGTTTGC
>JAKFUJ010000255.1 GCA_021732805.1 Betaproteobacteria bacterium
CAAGTAATCTATTGAGAGTTGCATAATTCATGACAAAAACATGCCTCTGACGAGGCTGTCATGTTTTCGGGAATATTCAATAAGAAAATCGCAAGCACATGACCAAAAAAATAGCCGTACTCGGCGTAGGCGCCATCGGCAGCAGCATCGGCGCCGATCTGACGCAAGCCGGATTTGACGTGACGCTGATCGACCAGTGGCCGGCGCATGTCCGCGCCATGAAGGAGAACGGCCTGCATGTGCAGTTCAAGACTTCGCAGTTTCAGGTGCCGGTGAAAGCGCTGCAGCTGTGCCACATGTCGTCCGCCCGATTGCAGTTCGACATCGTATTCCTCGCCGCCAAATCCAACGACACGCGCTGGCTGGCTGAATTCATCAAGCCTTACCTGAAAGCCGATGGTGTGGTGGTCGGCACGCAGAACGGCATGAACGACGACGCCATTGCCTCCATCGTCGGCCGCGAACGCACCGTCGGCTGCGTGGTCGAGTTGCAGGCGGAATTGTTCACGCCCGGACAGATCCAGCGCAACACCACGCGCAAGGGCTCCTGGTTTTCCGTCGGTGAGCTCGACGGCAGCTATACGCCGCGGGTCAAACAAATCGCCGGGATCATGGGCAAGGTCGGCCGCTGCGACGTCACCAACAACATCTACGGCGCGAAATGGACCAAGCTCATCGCCAACACCATGACCATGGGGCCGTTCAGCCTGCTCGGATTGCGCAATTTCGAAGCCGCGGAACTACCGGGCATGTTCGATATCTCGGTCAAACTTGGCAAGGAATCTTTTGCCGTCGGCACCGCGCTGGGCTATCGCATGGAGCCGATCTTCGGACTGCGCGCGGATGAATTCGCCGGGTCCAGCGATGAGAATCTGGTGACCACGATGAAAACGCTGCTGTCGCATGTCGGCGGCGGTCGTACCGCGCCGATCCACGATCACCTGAAAGGCCGCACCAGCGAAATCGAATTCATCAGCGGACTGGTCGCACGCAAGGGCCGCGAACTGGGCATCGCCACCTCGGCCAACGACGTGGTGACCGCCCTCGACGGCCGCATCAACCGCGGTGAAATCAGCATGGACGCCGCCAATTACGCTTTGCTGCAAACCGGAGTGAACGCCGCGGAGGCCTGAGCGGTGGTAAGGTGTTTTCCGGAGGAGAAAATAATGTATAAAAAATTCATAAACACCGTTCGCCCTGAGCCTGTCGAAGGGCGGGGCTTCGACAAGCCTGTCCTGAGCGATGTCGAAGGGCTCAGCGCGAACGGTTTTGGTTTATCGACCGCCATAAAAAACTCAATACTCGCACTAGCTTTTTTCGCCACTACTGCCAGTGTTGCCGGCGCTACGGCCTTCCCCGAACGTCCCGTGCGCCTGGTTGCCGCATCAGCAGCCGGCGGCGGCACCGACATCATCGCCCGGCTGCTGATGCGGCAACTGACGACGGTCTGGAACCAGCAAGTCATCGTCGACAACCGCCCGGGCGGCGGCGTGATCGCCACTGACATCACCGCCAAGGCGGTGCCCGACGGTTACACGCTGCTGCTGCAGAGCGTTGGCATTTCCTACGCACCGGCACTGTACAAAAAGCTGCCCTTCGACGTTCGCCGCGACATCATCGCAGTCACCATTGTCGGCAGCCAGCCGTTCGTACTCGCGGTGCATCCATCGCTGCCGGTGAAATCGGTCGCCGAACTGGTGCAGCTCGCCAAAAACAAACCCGGCGAAATCCGTTTCGCCTCGGGCGGCGTCAGCGGCGCATCCCACCTCGCCTCGGAACTGTTCCGGGTCACCGCCGGCGTCAATATGGTTCATGTGCCGTACAAAGGCACCGGACCTGGTGTAACCGCACTGCTGAGCGGCGAGGTGCACATGCTGATTGCCGGCGTCGGCACCGTGTTGCCGCACGCCAAAAGCGGCAAGGTGCGAGCACTGGCGGTCACCGGCGCCAAACGCAGTCCTGCCGCGCCGGACCTGCCCGCGATCGCCGAAAACGGCCTGCCCGGTTATGCTTTCGACGTCTGGTACGGGGTATTCGCTTCGTCAAAAACGCCACGCGCGACAATCAACAAAATCAATGCCGATACCAATACCGCGTTACGTGATGCCGAAACCATCAAACGTTTTGCCGGCGCCGGCATCGACCTCGTCGGCGGCAGCGTGGAAGAATCCAATAAATACCTGCAGACGGAAATGACCAAGTGGGCCAGGGTCATCCGCGAAGCGGGCATCACTGCGGATTGAGAATTGAGGGTTTAGATATAACCACCGGAGGAGCACCACATGAATCACATCAATCACTTGCTTGCAGTAATAACGCTGGTCGCACCCCTGACTCTGCCGACGACAGCCGCCGCGCAGGATAAATACCCGAGTAAATCGGTGCGCATGCTGGTGCCGTTCGCACCCGGCGGCGGCACCGACATCACGGCGCGCCTGATCGCGGCGAACATGTCTGCGACTTTCGGCCAGCAGGTGATTGTCGACAACCGCGCCGGCGGCGGCGGCACCATCGGCGCCGAAACCGCGGTACGTGCTGCGCCCGACGGCTACACGGTGATCATGGTGTCCGGCAGCTACGGCACCAATGCCGCGCTCTACAAGCTGCCCTACGACCCGGTGAAGGACATCCAGTCGCTGGTCATGATCGGCGAAAGCGGTTTCGTTGTCACGCTGCATCCATCGGTGCCGGCGAAAACAGTGACGGAGCTGATCACATACGCCAAAGCCAATCCGGGCAAGCTCAATTTCGCCTCCACCGGCACCGGCGGCATCACCCACCTCGCCACCGAACTCTTTGACCTGATGGCCGGCACCAAAATGACCCACATCCCGTACAAGGGCACGGGTCCGGCGCTGAGTGACATCATCGGCGGTCAGGTGCAGGTGCTGTTCGGCTCGTTTCCGGCCACCATTCCACACGTGAAAAGCGGCAAACTGCGTGGCATCGGCGTGACCACCGCCAAACGCGCCGGCCCCCTGCCCGACGTGCCGGCAATCGCTGAAACGGTGAAGGATTACGAAGCGGTGTTGTGGTACGGTCTGTGGGGCCCGAAAGGCCTGCCGAAACCGATCATCACGCGCTGGAACCAGGAAGTCGCGCGCATCCTGCAGACGCCGGAGATGCAGAAACGCCTGGCCGGCGACGGCGTCGAACCCGCCGGTGGCCCGCCAGAGCAGTTCATCGACGCTATCCGCCGCGATATCGAAAAATGGAAAAAAGTGGTCAAGGCCGCCAATATCAAGGTGTCGGGCTGATGTGGTAAAAAAGGCGCTGCGGGCAGCACCTTGCCCGCAGCACCGTACTTTTAAAAATATCAATATAATCAATTACTTATATTAATTAACCGAGATCGAGTCTTTACCTCTCCCACGGCCCTTCTTCCTGCGCGACTAGGAGTCACTTGAAGCGCAGCACAAGGGCTGGGATGAGGGCAAAGCCGCATTACTGGAGAACGCAGCAATCATGAAATTCCGCAGAGTCGTCACCGGCACCAACAAAGAAGGCAAAGCCTGCATCAAATTTGACAGTGTCATCGAACCGATCCCGATGCGTCCGGGCTTCGGCAACCTCCCGATGTGGGCCACCAAAAAACTGCCCGCCGAAATGACTGATGAAGATCCCAACACCTGGGAACTCGGCACCAGTCTCGCCGGCGGCAGCGTGTTCCGCCTCGCCAAGTACGACCCGGGCGTGGCCAAACGCTGGCACGTGACCGATTCCGTGGATTATGCGATCTGTCTGGCGGGCGAATTGTGGATGCAGCTCGACGGCGGCGAAGAAGTGCACCTGACGCCGGGCACCGTGATCATCCAGCGCGCCACCAATCACAACTGGGAAAACCGCGGCAAAGAACCCTGCATCATGGCCTATGTGCTGCTCGCCACCGAAGGTGCGAAGACGACGGGCTGGTAAGGCCGTATGGCTGAATCTGCCATCAGCACAGACACTGAAGGCAGGTTCGGCCTTCCCCGGTAAACTGCGCGATACAGACTTACCCGGGAAAATCCATGTCGTATATCGATGAATCACTTTCCACCGGCGAAGAAGTATCGACGCTGTTCAAGCTGCACTGGGTGGCACGCGTCCCGCTCGCGATATGGCTGCTGCTGGGCATCCCCACCTTCGGCATCACCCTGCTCATTGCATTGTATGAATATCTGCGGGTACGCCACATCGAACAGGGTGTCACCAACAAGCGCGTGATATTCAAGACCGGCATCATCAGCCGGAAATCCGAAGAAATGAAACTGGCATCGATCGAGACCGTCGAAATCGACCAGAGCATATTCGGCCGCATCCTCGGTTATGGCAACGTCAAAGTCACCGGTCGCGGCACCAGCGACGTGCTGTTCCGCACGGTCGACGACCCGATGGCCGTCAAACGCGCCATCGAAAGCATCAGCCATCCAGCGGCCTGAACCCCGACATTCACAAGGAGAACAACCATGAGCGACGACATCGGCAAACTGATACTGCGTCTGACACTGGGCATTTTGATGCTGCTCCACGGCGTGGCCAAAATGCGTTACGGCGTCAGCGGTATCGAGGGCATGGTAGTTGGCCACGGCCTGCCGGGTTTCCTCGCCTACGGCGTGTTCGTCGGTGAAGTATTCGCTCCGCTGCTGGTGATTTTGGGGTTCTACGCGCGCATTGGCGGCGCCATCATCGCCTTCAACATGGTGGTCGCCATTGCCCTCGCCCACGGCACGCAGTTGCTCAGCATCGGCAAACAGGGGGGCTGGGAACTGGAACTGCAGGGGTTTTTCCTGTTCACAGCGCTCGTTGTCGCGCTGATCGGGCCTGGAAAATTCGGCATCAACCGAAAGTAAACAGAAGCTCACACGACATCAATATCGTCGTCAATCTGAATCTCACGTGAGGTGGCGGATTAGCAGGTTGTTGAAAAAGTGATGCGCGAGCGCGTGGGGAGCGAAGCGACCAAGCGCACACGCGTGCAAACCTTTGATTTTATGAGGGTTGAAAAATCGATCATGCCAAGTTGAAGCGATGTTCTGGAGTTTTTCAACACCCTGTTAGTTTTTCATGGGCTCGATTTTCGCAGCCTTGATCACCGCCGCCCATTTCACCAGTTCCCTGCGCACGCGATCGGCCAGTTCGCCCGGCGTGGAATATTCAATTTCGGCGCCCTGCGCCTGGAACCGCTCGCGCAACTCGCGGCGGCTGAGCAGCGCGGTGATTTCACTGCTCAGTTTGTTAACCACCAGACCCGGGGTCTGCGTCGGCGCAAACATGGCGAACCAGCCTACGGCCTCGTAGTCGGCGATGCCTGCCTCCTGCATTGTCGGCACCAGCGGCGCGGCGCCAGCGCGTCTGGTGCTGGTCACCGCCAGCGCGCGCACCCTCCCTGAACGTATATGCTGATGCGCCGTGGCCAGACTCCCGAACATGATCGACACCTGACCACCCACCAGTTCAAAAACTGCCGGCGCACCGCCTTTGTATGGCACATGGGTCAGGAACAATCCTGCACGTTCGGCAAACAGCACGGCCGCAAGATGCGCCGAGGTGCCGACGCCGGAGGATGCATAATCAAGTTCGTGCGGCCGGCGTTTGGCGAAATTGATCAGTTCGCGCACAGAACGCGCAGGCAGCGAAGGATGCACGATCAGTACGCTGGGCACCGTCGCCACCATCGCCACCGGCGCAAAATCGCGCAAAGTATCGTAGGGAATACGCGTCCACAGCGACGGATTGGTGACATGAGAAGTGTAGGCCATCAACAGGGTGTAGCCGTCGGGCGCGGACTTTGCCACCATCTCGGAACCGATCATGCCGCCGGCGCCGGGACGATTGTCGATGATCACCTGCTGCCCCCAGGATTCGGTAAAGCCGTGGCCGAGCGCGCGCGCGAACACATCGGTGGCGCCGCCGGCACTGACCGGCACGATAATGCGCACGGTTCGATTCGGATAAATCTGCGCATCGACATCGCGCACTGTGCCGCCAGCAACGGCCGCACACAGCAACAGCACGCATACGTTGGCTCTCATCTGGTCATTGTAATCTGCTGACACGGCGATTCGCGCTACAATCGACCGTAATTCCGCGGTATCAAATTCCCCTTTATCAACCACTTCACATCGTGAATCACCGCATTACAAACCGCTGTCACTGACATGAGCACACCCAAACTGTTTGATGACGAGTTGCACAATGCCATGCAGCAACTCTACGACGAGACCATCGAAGCCCTGCAACTGGCGAAAATCAGCCCTGATCTGGACGACCTGTCGGCAACATTTGCCGTCGCCCTGCTGAAACTCGGGCTGGCGACGGGTTTTGTCGAACAGCGGCATCCCGGGTTCGCCGGGGAAGTGGAAGAAAAGCGCCGGCGCGTGATCGCGGCATTGACCCCGAAGCACTGAAAGCATCCGTGAAAACCCCCATTTACCTAGACAATTCCGCGACCACGCCGCTCGACCCGCAGGTGGTCGCAGCCATGCTGCCGTGGCTGACCGAGCAGTTCGGCAATCCGGCGAGCAGCACGCATGCGTTTGGCCATGCCGCGTCCCGTGCCGTTGAAGCCGCGCGCGCGGATGTCGCCAGACTGGTCAATGCCGAAGCGCGCGATGTCGCCTGGACATCGGGCGCCACCGAATCCAATAACCTCGCCATCAAGGGCGCGGCACTGGCCGCACAAAAACGCGGCAAACACCTGATCACCGTGCAGACCGAACATAAAGCTGTGCTCGACACCATGCAGTGGCTGGAGAAGCAGGGATTCTCAGTGACGTATCTGGCGCCGCAGAAAAACGGCCTGGTCGATATCGAAACGTTTCGTGCAGCACTGCGCCCGGATACCATCCTCGCCTCGGTAATGCTGGTCAACAACGAAATCGGTGTGATCCAGGACATCGCAGCGCTGGGTGCCGTCTGCCGCGGCAACGACACGCTGTTTCATGTCGATGCGGCGCAGGCCACCGGCAAGGTGGCCATCGATCTCGCGCAACTGCCGGTGGATCTGATGTCGCTGACCGCGCACAAGACCTACGGCCCCAAGGGCATCGGCGCGCTGTACGTGCGCCGTGCGCCGCAGGTGCGCATCGAATCGCAGATGCACGGCGGCGGTCATGAGCGTGGCCTGCGTTCCGGCACGCTGGCGACACATCAGATCGTCGGCATGGGTGCGGCTTTCCGCATTGCCGGCGAATTAATGGCTGACGAAGTACCGAAACTGCGCGCACTGCGCGATCAACTGTGGGATCAACTCAAAGATCTGCCCGGTGTTCTGCTCAACGGCGATTTCGAGCAGCGCATCGCCAACAACCTGAACATCAGCCTCGACATCCCGAATTGTGACTCGCTGGTCACGACGCTGAGCGATATCGCCGTGTCTTCCACTTCAGCCTGTTCCACCGGCGGCGTGTCGCATGTGCTGCAGGCGCTGGGCAGCGATGCCGCGATGGCCGGCAATTCCATTCGCATGACTGTCGGTCGCTTCAATACTGCGGAAGAAATTGACTGGGCCGCGGATTACCTGCGAAGCAAAATCGAAGACTGCCGCGCCGGTCGTCTGCGCGTAGCCTGAAAACTCAATAAAAACAACTACTTATATTATTTTGGCGGCCTGCGCGCCGCTTCCTGCACGTTGATGAAGCTGTGATCGCAGAAACCGGGCTCGGCGTCCGCCTGCAATTTTTCATAAACTGCGTCGGGGTCGCTGAGCACCCGTGAATCGAAGTGCCGCGCGTTGACCGCGCCGTAGTTGATGCAGACACCCTGCGCATCGCGCTCGAGGCAGGCATAAATGGTGGTGACCACATACAGACCGGCGCTGTATTCGATGAAGTGCAGGTATTTTTTGCCGCGCACGATGCGGGCGTCGCGGGCACCGGCACGCCGCGTATCAATGGCCCGCATATGCTCATCATCCTTTCGCTGATAGTGCATCAGCGAATTGGAAAGACCTTCGATCAGCAGCCGGTCGCCGGTGCGCGGATCGATTTCATACTGGCGGTAAAACGCGCAATGCACAAACGGACTGCGCACCAGATTGTCGAATTGCGTGGTTTGCTGCGCTATTGCGGACGCAGCGGCACACAATACCAGACCGAGTACGTTACGCATGATGCTGGTGATTACCGCAGTTTTCATTGCGGAACCAGTTTGCACTCGCGAAACCGGACTGTCCATCATCTCCCAATACGCCGCCGGAAGGAATGATTTATTTGATCTTTGCCAGTCCGACTTCGGTCAGCACCGCCTTGTATTCTGCGTATTCTTCATCAAGACGCTTTTTGGCGGCCTGCGCATTGACGTAACCGTTGACCCAGAAATTTTCTTCCATCTCTTTTTTCCAGTCATCCGTCGCCGCCATCGCTGCCAGCACCTTGTCCCAGTAGGCGATTTGCTGCGCGGTCATGCCCTTGGGTCCCATCAGCCCGCGCCAGCTTGATGAATCTGCCGGTATCCCCTGCTCGCGCCAGGTCGGAGTCGATGCAAAATCGCCCCACATGCGCTTGGGTGAGGAAATCGCGAGGGTGCGCAGCTTGCCGCTGCGCAGGTGCGCAACCATGTTGCCTAGCCCCGTGTTGACCACATCAACATGGCCCCCCAGCACCGCGGTCGTGGTCGCCGATCCGCCGGGGAACACCGCAGTCTTCAGGCGTTTTATGTCGACGCCGCCGGCGCGCAGGCAGGTGATCAGCGTCGTGTGGTTGGCGCCGCCGAGACTGGTCGAGATGCCGAAACTCACTGAATCCGGCGCCTTTTTCAGTTTGTCCACGAGATCCCTGCCGCTTTTGATCGGGGATTCAGCCAGCACGTTGACGCCGAGATATTCCTCGAACAGCATCGCCAGCGGCGAGAAGGCGGTATGGTTGTACGGAATCAGGCCGAGTATGTGGTTGCTGATCGAGCCGGTGGTGGCAACGACCATGTAGTGGCCGTCTCCCGGATGCTGATTCAGATAGTTAAGTCCGATGGTGCCGCTGCCGCCGGGCTTGTTGACCACGTTGACCGGAACATCAACGAGTTTGTGCTGGATCAAAATTTTTGCAACGACGCGTGCGGTGCGGTCAGTGGTGCCGCCGGGTCCGGATGGCGCGATGATCTCAATAGCCTTCTCCGGTTTCCACTGGGCAAGCGCTTCTCCGCCTGTGCCTGTGAAGATCGTGCATGCCGCAAGCGCCACTGCATATCGAATCGGTGCCATGAAAATCTCCTTTGCCGGATGTTTTGAAAATGTAGCATGCCGTAAGCAAAACACATTCCAGTTATACTTCACGCGCAAGCGCTGGAACAGCTTTGACCTCACATGCAGCATCAATCTCGCACGATACGGACTCCCTGATGGGCATGACCGCAGCAGAAAAGATCCTCGCCCGCACCAGCGGACGATCATCGGTCAAAGCCGGTGACATCGTTTACCCGCAGCCTGATTTCGTGATGATCCACGATGGCGTGGTACGCGGCGCCAAAGAAGAACTCGACGCACTGGGCATCACCCGTCTGTTTGATCCCGACCGCGTACTGATGGTGACCGACCATGACGTGGTGTATGTCAACGATCGGGCGGCGGCGCGCGGCGCTTACAACCGCAAGGCGGCAGAATCCTGGGGCGTTAAAAACTTTTTCGATGCCGGACGCGGCGGCCATGGCCATATTTTCCCGACCGAGCGCGGCTGGGTACTGCCGGGCACGCTGTATTTCGACAACGACCGTCACTGCACCAATGCCGGCGGTATCGGTGCACTGGCAATCCGCATGGGTTCCGAGATCAACCGTGTGCTGGCCACCGGCAGCAACTGGACGCTGGTGCCGAAGTCGGTGAAACTCACCATCAAGGGCAGACTGCAGCCCGGCGTATACGCCCGTGACCTGGGCTTTGTCATCGGCAAGCACCTGCGGGCAGACGGCGATTTCGGTGTCGACATCGACTATCGCGTACTCGAATTCGCCGGCGAACTCGACCAGTTCAGCCTCGCCGCGCGCATGTCGCTGTGCAGTACGCCGACGGAAATGCGCGCCATCGGCGTGTTTTTCCCGCCATCGGCGGAAATCCTTGCTTACGCGAAGGAGCGCGCGCAACGGCCATTCACTCCGGTGTATGCCGATCCCGATGCGCATTACGACGCAAAAGTCGAACTCGATGTCAGTACGCTGACACCGCAGGTCGCACTGCCCGGTGGCCCGCACCAGGCAGCCGACCTCTCCAGTGTCGCCGGCATACCGGTCAGCCACACCTACATCGGCTCCTGCGCCTCCGGCATGTACGAGGATCTTGAAATCGCAGCCTCCATTCTCAAGGGAAGGCGCCTGGCGCCGGGGGTGCGCATGATCGTGGTGCCGGGGTCGGAGGATTCAACGCGGCGCATGACACGCGAAGGCCTGCTCGACATTTTTCACGACGCCGGCGCGATGGTGATACCGGCGGGCTGCGGGCCTTGTGCCAGTGGCCGCACCGGACTGATCGACTCAGGCGAAGTTTCGATTTCGACAGCAGTCGCCAACGGCGCCGGGCGCTTCGGCGCCAAGGACGCGCAGCTCTACCTCGGCAGCCCGGCCACGGTGGCAGCCTCCGCCGCCACCGGGCGCATTACCGACCCGCGGGAATTCCTGTAACCGTTCATTTGTGGTACCCCGGAAATGCCGCGGGTTAGCAGGGTGTTGAAAAACTCCAGCACATCACTTCAATCCGGCACTATTGATTTTTCAATACTCATAAAATCAACGGTTTGCACGCGTGTGCGCTTGGTCGCTACGCTCCCCACGCGCTCGCGCATCACTTTTTCAACAACCAGTTAGCGGCTTTTTTTATTGCACTTGCACCCTGTTCAATCCCGGAAAGGCACGGCAGGCGCAAGGACCGTTGCGAAAATCAGGATAATCGCCAATTCTTGAACCGCCTTACAACAAAAGGAAAACACCATGAGTACTATTGAACAAAAACTTTCCGCAATGGGATACCGGTTGCCGCCGGCCCGCAAGTTCCCCAGTTCCAATCGCTGCGGATGTGTACGCGTCGGCACCATTCTTTTTGTGGCTCTTCACGGAATCGAGTGGGTAATTTTGAGGCTTTTTAGAGCTTTGGGAGCATACAGGTGAGAACTTTCAGCCGCAGATATTCTTCGTCGCGCAGCCCGTATGCTCGGCGCTGGATGACGCGAA
>JAKFUJ010000254.1 GCA_021732805.1 Betaproteobacteria bacterium
TGCCCTGGCGGCGATTAATCCTGAGGCAACACAGGACATCATTGGTTTGGGGCATGTTGATTCCATGCTCAAGGTGCAGGAGTACCTGGATAAAGGCAATGTCGTCGGCATGCTGGCTGACCGCACGCCGGGCGGGGAAACCATGCGTACGGTGCGGATTCTTGGCGCTGATGCGGATTTGCCAATCGGGCCGTTTCGCATGGCGGCACTGTTGAAGCGCCCGGTGGTATTCATGACCGGGCTGTATCTGGGTGGCAACCGTTATGCCGTTCATTTTGACATGTTGGCGGATTTTTCTGCCGTTACCCGTGATCAACGCGATGCTGCCGTGGATGCGGCGATCATCCGTTATGCGTCGCTGCTCGATCAATATTGCCGCAAAGCGCCCTACAATTGGTTCAATTTTTTTGATTTCTGGCAGCCCGCAATCATTAAAGAAAAACCGGCGTCATGATGTCCCGATTTGCCCATGCTGTTTTCTTGCGGAGCTTGATGCGACGGCTGTATGCCGCACTGGCGCTGATGCTGCTCACCGGCACCATTCATGCCGCCGCGCTGAATATTGACCAGCTCATGCAGGGACTGGCGCAGATTCGCAGCGGCCATGCCGGCTTTGTCGAGAAAAAATACATCGCGATGCTCGACAAGCCGGTGGAATCCTCCGGTGAATTGCTCTACAGCGCGCCGGACCGCCTGGAGAAACGCACGATAAAACCGAAGCCCGAATCGATGATCCTCGATGGCGGCACACTCGTCATTGAGCGCGGCCGCCAGAAACATACGTTGCAATTGCAGGATTATCCCGAACTGGCCGCCGTTATCGACAGCATCCGCGGCACGCTGGCCGGTGACCGCAAGGCGCTGGAGCGCAGCTACCGGCTGGTGCTCGAGGGCGGTGTCGAGCAGTGGGTCCTGCAATTGTTGCCGGTCGACGAAAAAATGCAGGCGCTGATCAAACGCATCCGCATCACGGGGGTGCGCTACGACGTGCGCAGCATCGAAATCAACCGGACCGATGGCGACAGCTCGCTGATGGTCATTGACAAGTTGTCGGCCCGGTAATGCAGGTTCCGGCAGCCCGTGCCGCGATTGTCCTGTGGCTGGGGTTTCTCCTCGCCTGCGGCATGGTCATCAGCCGCAGCCAGTTCACCACCGATCTGTCGGCCTTCTTTCCGCGCAGTCCCACGCCCGAGCAGCAGTTGTTGCTCGACCAGATCACCGACGGTCTGGCCTCGCGCCTGATACTGGTCGGTATCGAAGGCGCCGATGCACCCGCCCGCGCCGTACTTTCAAAACAAATGGCGCAGCGGCTGCGCGCGGATACTGCATTCGTCGGCGTAAACAATGGCGAGCCGGTCAATACTGCGCGCGATCAGGCTTTCCTGTTCAACCATCGTTATCTGCTGAGTGCCGCGGTGATTCCAGACCGCTTCAGCGTGGATGGACTGCATGCCGCACTGGAAGACAGCATCGATCTGCTTTCTTCATCGGCCGGACTGCTTTTCAAGTCGCTGCTGCCACGCGACCCGACCGGCGAAATGGTGCAATTGCTCAATCAGTTCAACAGTGGTTCACGGCCGCGGATGATTGACGGCGCATGGGCGTCGCGTGACGGCGCGCGGGCATTGCTGGTGATGCAAACCCGCACCACCGGCGCCGATATCGATGGCCAGCAATACGCCATGGCGGCGATCCGCATGGCGTTTGAAACCGCACCCGGCGCAACACCTGCCGCCAGGCTGGTGATGACCGGCCCCGGTGTGTTTTCGGTGACTTCCCGCGAAACCATCAAAAACCAGGTCAGCCGCCTGTTCGTGCTCAGCTTCCTGCTCATCGCGGTGTTGTTATTGCTGGTTTACCGCTCTTTCACCGTACTGGCACTGGGTTTTTTCCCGGTCATTACCGGCGTGCTGGCCGGCATCACGGCGGTCAGCCTGGGCTTTGGCGCAGTGCATGGCATTACATTGGGATTTGGCACCGCCCTGATCGGCGAGGCGGTGGATTATTCCATCTACCTGTTTGTGCAATCAGGGAGGAGCAGTCAGGACCGGCAACTCTGGATCAGGCAATTCTGGCCGACAATCCGTCTCGGGGTGATGACCTCGTTATGCGGTTTTGCCGCACTGTTGCTGTCCGGGTTTCCCGGACTGGCGCAACTCGGCCTGTATTCGATGGCCGGTCTGCTGGCTGCAGCGATAGTGACCCGCTTTGTGCTGCCGCAGCTATTGCCGGAAAATTTCCGGATTCGCGATGTGACGGGCACCGGTCTGGTGTTGTCCGGTTTGTTGCGGCGTGCTCCTGCGCTGCGCCGGCCGGCCGCAATGCTGCTGCTGGTCGCCTGCGCCATTCTTTTTCAGCACCGCGATCATTTGTGGAATGACAGGATATCGTCATTAAGTCCGGTATCCCCGGCTGCGGTGGAGCTGGATTCCAGTTTGCGCGCCGACGTAGGTGCGCCGGACGTGCGTTATCTGGTGGTGGTGTCCGGTGCGAGTCGGGAATCCGTGCTGCGGTCTGCCGAACGGGTTTCCGCGATACTGCAATCTCAGGTCGATCAGGGTGAACTGGCCGGATTTGAGAGCCCCAGTCGTTATCTGCCGAGCATGGCGACGCAGCGTGCCCGGCTTGACAGCCTGCCGCCGCCGGCCGAGCTGACGGCACGGCTGGCACAGGCTGTGCAGGGATTGCCGGTACGTGCGCAACTGTTTGCGCCATTTGTTGACGATGTGGCTAGCGTTCGCGACAGGTCTTTGCTGCAGGCGGTGGATCTTGAGCAGACTTCCATGGGCATGGCGCTGGATGCGTTGCTGATGCAACGCGATGGCCGCTGGAGCGCTTTGATGCCGTTGACAGCGCCCAAGGCGGCCGGGATTAATGCAGGCCGGATTCAGCGGGCGCTGAACGCGACGGACCTGACCGATATTTTGTTTGTCGACATGAAGGCAGAGTCGGATCGTTTGTATTCGGGTTATCTGCGTGAGGCCATAGGCTTGTCGCTGGGCGGGCTGGCCGCGATCATCGGCTTGCTGCTGCTGATTTTCCGTTCGCCGATGCGCGTGGCAAGAATCATTGCGCCGCTGGTGGCTGCGGTCGTGACCGTCACCGCGGGTTTGGCGGTATTCGGCCAGCAATTGATTATTCTGCATCTGGTGGGTTTGTTGCTGGTGGCTGCAGTCGGTTCCAATTACGCGCTGTTCTTTGATCGTGAAGCCGGGTCGACCGTTCCCGCCATTTCGCCGGGCACGCTGGCTTCAATGCTGTTTGCCAGCCTCACCACTGCCGCCGGTTTTGGCCTGCTGGCGTTTTCCAGCGTGCCGATCCTGCAGGCCATGGGCGTGACCGTGGCGCCGGGCGTGATACTGGCGCTGGTTTATGCGGCAATTTTTGCCAGATCATCCGATGCTTAATGTTTATTTCCAAAAACATGACAGCCCTTGTTGATTTCCCCCCAAATCTTTAGAGGCATGTTTTTGTCATGAATTATGCAACTCTCAATAATACGGCCCGCTGGCAACCGACGTTGCTGATTCGTACATCGATTGCGCTGCATCTGCTGGCACTGGTGCTGGTCATCGCAGCGCCCGGACAGTGGCGCTGGGTGCTGGGCGGCGTTATTGTCAATCAGATCGTGCTGGTACTGGCCGGGTTGTGGCCGCGTAACGACTGGTTGGGATCAAACTGGACGCGGCTGCCTGCCGCAGCTGCTGCAAGAAATGAAGTCGCTGTGACCATAGACGATGGTCCTGATCCGGTGGTGACGCCACAGGTGTTGGACATCCTTGATCGTTACTCCGTCAAAGCCACTTTTTTTTGTATTGGCGACAAGGCTGCGCAGCACCCGGATTTGTGCCGGGAAATCGTGAGTCGCGGCCATACTGTGGAAAACCACAGCCAACGTCACTGTCACAGCTTTGCATTCCTCGGATACCCGGGGTTCCTGCGTGAATTGCAGGGCGCACAGGATACGCTGACCGCGATTACCGGGCAGCGTCCCGTGTTCTTCCGTGCGCCGGCCGGTCTGCGCAATCCCTTGCTGGACCCGGCACTGCATCGTTTGGGCTTGCAACTGGCCAGCTGGTCAGTGCGTGGTTTTGATACCCGGATCGGCGACTCCGAACAGGTTAAAAACAGATTGTTGCGCGGTTTGCGGGCCGGAGCCATTTTGTTGCTGCATGACGGGAACGCGGCGCGTACGGGTGCAGGCACGCCTGTTATTCTTGAGGTGCTTCCCGCCGTTCTGGCGGCGGCTGCGGCGGCGAATCTGAATTTCGTCACTTTGCGTCAGGCAGGCGGTGTTTCCAAATCGCAGGAGACGACATGAAAGCGGAAGTGTTGTTGTATGTGGACGAAGCGCTGGGCAGCTATGGTTTTCCCGACGGTCATCCGTGGGGCCCTGATCGCCAAAACGCGTTCTGGGCGGAAGCGAGCAAACAGAAGCTCGACAAATCTTCGGTGGTCTGCGCTTCACGTGCAGCGAGTGCAGCGGAAATCGGGCGATTTCACGGCGAGGACCACGTATTGCGCGTGCAGCAGTTGTCGGATCGCGGTTACGGCTCCATCGATGCCGGTGATACGCCAGCGTTTCCCGGCGTTTATGAGGCATCCAGCCATGTCGTCGGCGCCGCACTCGACGGCCTGCAACGCATCATGGCGGGTGAGGCACTGCGCACCTTTCAGCCCATCGGCGGCCTGCATCATGCGGCGCGCGATCGTGCCGCCGGATTCTGTGTGTTCAACGACTGCGGCGTGGTCATTGATACGCTGCGCGCACAGTACGGCATCCGGCGCGTGGCCTATGTCGATATCGACGTGCATCACGGCGACGGCCTGTATTACCCGTATGAGTCCGACCCCGATCTGATTTACGCCGACATCCATGAAGACGGACGTTTTCTGTATCCGGGCACTGGCGCCGACAGCGAACGCGGCACCGGCGGCGGCGCGGGACTGAAGCTCAACATTCCGATGCAGCCCGGCGCCACGGATGCGCAATTCATGAAGGCGTGGGAGCGCGTCGAGACGCATCTGCGCCAGCACAAGCCCGAATTCATCGTGTTCCAGGCGGGGGCCGACAGCATAGCCGGCGATCCGCTGGCGCATTTGCAGTACACGCCAAAAGCGCACGCGCATGCGGCGCAGCGGCTATGCGTGCTGGCCAACGAACTGTGCAGCGGACGCATCATGGGTTTCGGCGGCGGCGGTTACAACCGCAACAACCTCGCGCTGGGCTGGTGCGGCGTGCTCGACGCGTTTATCCGCGGCTCGGAAAAATAATCCACGGCCCCGGGCGGCGCCCGCGCCGGTGTTTATTTACGCCAGAATGCCGGCGTGAAAATCACCATCACCGTGAAAATTTCCAGACGGCCCAGCAGCATCGCCAGCGACAGTATCCAGATCTGGATGTCGCTCAGTGCTTCATAGGTGGTGGCGGGGCCCACCTGGTTCAGGCCGGGGCCGGTGCTGGTGATGCAGGCGATCACCGCCGAAAAGGCGGTGACGATATCCAGCCCGGAGAACAGCAGCATCATGGTCATCGTGATGATGCTTGCGCCGTAGAGCGACATGAAGGCCAGCACTGAAAACACCACTTTGTTGGGGATGACCTGGTCGCCGATGCGGATCGGGATCACCGCGTTCGGATGCAGCAGTTTGCTCAGTTCACGCCAGCCCTGCAGCAGCAGCATCTGGGTGCGGATCATCTTGATGCCGCCGCCGGTGGAGCCGGCGCTGGAGGCGGTGGCGCACAGCAGCAGCATCAGCATCGGTGCAAATATCGGCCAGGTGTTGAAGTCGGTGCTGGCGAAACCGGTGGTGGTGCCGATGGATACGACATTAAAAGCCGCGTAGCGGAGGGCGGTGACGAACTTGGGATAGATGCCGTTCAGCCACAGAAACACCGCCACAATCAGTGTGCCGCCTATCAGCGCGGTCAGGAACCAGCGTGCCTCCCAGTCCTGGCGGTAAGGTTTCAATGAGTGCTTGCTGAGGGCGAGGAAGTGGGTCGCGAAATTCATGCCGGCAATCAGCATGAAAACAATGGTAATGGCTTCAATCAAAGGAGAGTTGAAAAAACCGTAGCTCGCGTCATGGGTCGAGAAGCCGCCGAGGCTCATGGTGGTGAAGCTGTGCACCACGGCATCCAGCCAGGACATGCCGGCAAGGTGAAAAGCCAGCGCGCAGGCGAAGGTGAGCCCGGCGTAGAGCAGCCACAGGCGTTTCGCGGTGGAGGCGATGCGCGGCGTCAGTTGCGAATCCTTCATCGGGCCGGGAGTCTCTGCCTTGTAGATCTGGCGGCCGCCGATGCCAAGCAGCGGCAGAATCGCGACGAACAGGACGATGATGCCCATGCCGCCCATCCATTGCAGCAGGCCGCGCCAGACGTGAATGGATGGCGGCATGGCGTCGAGGCCGGAGAGCACGGTGGCGCCGGTGGTGGTCAGTCCGGCCATGGTTTCGAAGTAGGCATCGGTGAACGACAGACCGGGCAGATGCAGCAGCAGCGGGATCGCAGCGAAGGCTGGGAGCAGCGTCCATACCGCGGTGACCAGCAGGTAGCCGTCGCGGATCTTGATGTCGCGCGGGCCGGAACGGCCGGTGAACCACAGGATCAGCGCCGCGATCAGCGTGATCAGAAAGGCTTCATGGTAGGCTAACAGCGCATCGTCATTGAGCCAGAATGCCACGCCCATCGGAACCAGCATGGTGCAGCTGAAAATCAGCAACACAATGCCCAGTCCGTAAAGCACAGGTGAAATGCTGTGCAGTGCTTGCCGACGTGCGATTGCTTCGTTCAACGTGACACCCGTTACTGTTGCGTTGCCGCATTCTACTCCGGCACGGCTTATTTCACTCTCATACAGACAACATGAAGCTCAGCGTTCTCGACCAATCCCCGGTGATCAGCGGAAATACGCCGCAGCAGGCCGTGCAGCAGACCATCCGTCTCGCGCAGGCGGCTGAACAACTCGGCTACTACCGCTACTGGTGCGCCGAACATCATTCGATCATGGCGCTCGCCGATCCCTGCCCGGAAATCCTGGTGACACGGCTGGCGGCGGCGACGAAGACGATCCGCGTCGGCACCGGCGGCGTGCTGCTGCCGTACTACAGTCCGCTGAAAGTGGCCGAGCAGTTTCGCATGCTTGAGGCCTTGTTTCCCGGGCGCATCGATCTCGGTATCGGGCGCGCGCCGGGCGGTGATCAGGCGACGGCGATGGCGATGGGCGAGGGGCGTTATCCGTCGGCCGATGATTTTCCGGAGCAGGTGCAGTACCTCGCAGCCTACCTCGACGATGATCTGCCCAAGGGACACCCCTTTGCCCAGGTGAAGGCGCAGCCTGCGGGCGACACCAGTCCGCAGATCTGGCTGCTCGGCTCTTCGGATTACAGCGGCGCGCTGGCGGCGCAACTGGGACTGCGTTTCGCGTTCGCCCATTTCATCAGTGCGCGCGGCGGCGACGTGGTGATGCGTGATTACAAAAAACGCTATCAACCGTCACCGCGCGAACCGCAGCCGCAGGCGCTGGTATGCGTGTTCGTGATCTGCGCTGAAACGCAGGCGCAGGCGGAGCGGCTGGCGCAAAGCGTGGATCTGCGGCGCCTCAACATGGATTACGGCATCAATGCGCCGGTGCCGACGCTGGAGGAGGCTGAGCGTTATCCGTACACCGATGCCGACCGCCAGCGCATCATGCAACATCACCGGCGGCGCGTGGTGCTTGGAACGCCGGATGTCGTGCGCGAGCGACTGATTGAAATCCAGGCGGAGTACGGGGCCGATGAACTGATGGTCATTACCATCACGGGTGACTATCAAAGCAGGCTGCGCTCGTACGAATTGCTGGCCGGCACGTTCGGACTCTGTCATCCGTAACTACCGGGGGCGCGTTAATTTGCCTGTCATGCGCCACCGTGGCGTTTTATGGCGGCGAATTATGATAACCATTTGTTTTTATTGATTTATTCGAGGAGAACACCATGAAGCAACTGATCGCCGCAGTGATTTGCGCGTTGTTTGCGCTGACTTCCGTCCATGCGCAGGACAAGGCGGACGCAAAAAAAGCCGCCCCCGCAGCCGAAAAAGCCAAAAAAGAACCGAGCGAGGCGCAGAAAAAACAGCAGGAGCGCATGAAGGATTGCAACGCCAAGGCTGATGGCAAGTCCGGCGATGACCGCAAGAAGTTCATGAGCAGCTGCCTGAAGGGTGAGGATGCGGGCAAAAAAGAACCGAGCGCCGCGCAGAAAAAACAGCAGGAACGCATGAAGGATTGCAACGTCAAGGCTGAAGGCAAGTCGGGCGATGACCGCAAGAAGTTCATGAGCAGCTGCCTGAAAGGCTGATTTTCAGGCAGGGGCAATCGCTGCATCGCGGCAGTTGCCGGAGCGCTGAAAAGGGCATACTGGAAACGGTATGCCCTTTTTCTTTTGTGCCGCAGCCTTGCATCGTCATGCCGTCGTCGCATTGCGCGCCGGAGCGGCGTGTTTGGTGTTGGCTGGTTCGGGAGCGGGAATGAATGCCGTCGCCGCAGACAGCATCGAAGCGCGCCGTGCGCGCATGGTCGAGGATGTTGCGCAGATGGCGCGCGATACGGCGCGTGAAACCGGGCGCGACACACTGGATGCGCGGGTGATGGCGGCGCTGCGCAAAGCGGATCGCCATCGTTTCATGCCGCAGTCGCTGTTTGATCAGGCCTACGAAAACCGGCCGTTGCCGATCGGCCATCGGCAGACCATTTCGCAGCCGTACATCGTTGCGCTGATGACCGACTTGCTGAATATCAAGCCTGATGCGAAAGTACTGGAGATTGGTACCGGATCGGGTTATCAGGCAGCGGTGCTCGCCGAACTGGTGCACACGGTGTACACCATCGAAATCGTCGAGCCCCTGGCCCGCGCAGCGGACGCTGCACTCGCTGCCGCAGGTTACCGGAATGTGCGGCTGCGCACAGGGGATGGTTATCAGGGCTGGCCGGAGGAGTCGCCCTTCGATGCCATCATGGTCACTGCAGCAGCTACTCATGTGCCGCAACCGCTGATTGATCAGTTGAAACCCGGCGGCAGGCTGGTGATCCCGCTGGGTGAACGCGGCGCGCAGTCGTTGTATGTCATCGACAAGGATTTGCGCGGTGGCATTACGCGCCGCAACGTCATCGGTGTGCGTTTTGTGCCCTTCACAGGGATTGCCGTCCAGCGCAAACCGTAACCTCGTCTCACTGTGGCAAGTCCCGGAACGGCAATTTTTTTAATCCTCCTGTGCCGCTTTGCAGCATGCCGGATGGCCGGCACCAAAATAAAGCGGTGTCGTAACACCCTGCACCGATAGATGGCGCATTACGGCTGGTTATTGCGTTTTTCACGGACTGTTTGTGCACAAAGCACTTGGCACGGGGGTTGCTCAGTGCATAGGCGTAAACGACCGATGGGTCGTGCCGGAGGAGCAGCGGATGAACTGGGCGCACATGATCGATGAACTGGCTGCAGGTCAGCCGCTGTCGGAGAGCGAGGCCGAAACGCTGTTCGCTGTGGTATTTGACGGCGGGCTTCCCGATCTTGAACTGGGCGGTTTGCTGACGTTGCTGGAGCGGCGTCAGATGACGCAGCATGAACTGGTGGGTGTGCTCGCGGCATTGTCGACGCGCGTATTCCAGATAACAGCCCCCGATACGCAATGGCGGCCGGTGCTGATGCCGAGTTACAGCGCAATGCGCGAACAGCCGAATCTGCTGCCGCTGCTGGCAATCAGCCTGCAGCGACTGGGCATACCGGTGCTGGTGCACGGCATGCTCAGCGGTGAACATGGCGTGGCGTCGGCTTATATTTTCCGCGAAATGGGCATCATGCCCTGCGCGAGCCTCGCGCAGGCGCAACAGGAGTTGCTGGCCGGGCATCTTGCATTCGTGCCGACGGGCGCGCTGGCGCCGGCGCTCGCTGATCTGCTGGCGCTGCGCGTGCGATTGGGCGGCGGCACGCAGGCGCGTGTGCTGGCACGGCTGGCTGATCCATTCAACGGCAATGCGTTGCAATTGATTCCAGCCGAACATGGACAGGAACGCATGATGCTGAAGTCATTGCTGTACGATGTTGAAAAAAGCGCGCTGCTGTTCGAGACCCGTGACGGCGATCCGGTGGTCGATGCGCGATGCCGGCCCGGTATTGAGCTGGTGCGCGACGGCATGACGCGGCAGCTGTTTGATGCCGAGGTGACGCCGCGTTGCGCGCATCCGCTGCCGGCGGCGCATGATCTCAAAAGTACAGCGCAGTGGATCAACGGCGTGCTCGAAGGCCGCATTCCGATGCCGGTGCCGATTGCCAACCAGTTTGCCTGCTGTCTCTACGGCAGCGGTTATGCGCAGGACCTGAATCAGGCCAAGGCGATTGCCGCCGTCGAAACCGGCAGCCTCGCCGCCGTCTGACTGCGCAGTTTTTCCCCGATTTTTCCCCCTGCATCCGCGTGTTTTCAGCCGGCTGGCTGACGATGGCCCTGTGCTAAACTGCCTGAGCTTGGCGTTTGATCCATTCGATAAAACAATTTACAGCGAAAGGAGTTTACGCATGGGAGTCATATTCCAGTCTCTGGGCCGGACCATCCTTGCCGGATTCGCCATACTCGTCATCATCATCATTGCCACCGGCGGCGCCGGCGCACGCGGCGGCGATCACGCGTGGTGGGCTTTCATTTTCCGCTGGCTGCATGTGATGTCCGGCGTGATGTGGATCGGCCTGTTGTGGTATTTCAATTTTGTGCAGATTCCGTCGATGTCGAAAATTCCGGATGAGCAGAAGCCCGCGATCGGCAAGGTCATCGCGCCCGCCGCGCTGTTCTGGTTCCGCTGGGCAGCCGTGGCCACCCTGGTCACCGGCCTGATCGTTGCCAGCATGAACAAATACCTGGGCACGGCTCTCAGTTTCGGTCAGGGTTACGTCGCCATCGGCATCGGCATGTGGCTGGGCATCATCATGGCGTTCAACGTGTGGTTCATCATCTGGCCCAACCAGAAGAAAGCGCTGGGCATCGTGCAGGTGGATGCCGAAGCCAAGGCCAAAGCCGCGCGTCTGGCGATGCTGACTTCACGTGCCAACACCATGCTCTCTGTGCCGATGCTGTTTTGCATG
>JAKFUJ010000017.1 GCA_021732805.1 Betaproteobacteria bacterium
GCCCGGCACTGCAATGCGCTGTTGGTGCATTATTCAACCGATTACGTATTCGACGGCAAAAAAACCTCGCCCTACGCTGAAGAAGACAGCCCCAATCCGGTCAGCACCTACGGCCGCAGCAAACTCGCCGGTGAACTGGCGGTGCGCGCTTCCGGCGCCGATCACCTGATTTTTCGCACAAGCTGGGTGTACGCCGCCCGCGGCAAAAATTTCCTCAAAACCATACTCAAGCTGGCCGGAGAACGTGAGGAACTGCGGATTGTTGCCGATCAGACCGGCGCACCGACCTGGGCACGGTTGATCGCCGAAACCACGACTTTGGCGCTGCGACAGGATCTGGCCTGCCGTAAAAACGGCAACTTCAGCAGCGGCACGTTCAATCTGACAACGGCCGGCGAGACCAGTTGGCACGGTTTCGCCAGTGCAATCGTGGCTGGCGCCAAGTCGCGTGGCGCACAACTGAAGTGCCGCACGATAACCGCGATCACCACTGCCGACTATCCACTGCCCGCAGCAAGGCCAGCAAATTCCCGTCTTGCAAGTAACCGGCTGCGCGAACATTACGGGCTGGAAATGCCTGACTGGCGTTCGTGCATGCAACTGTGTCTGGCGGAACTTTTCCCCTGAAAATGCCTGCTTATATTTGATTCAGCAACAGGAGTATCGATTTGAAAGTCACCATCATTGGAACCGGATATGTCGGCCTCGTCACCGGCGCATGCCTGGCGGAGGTCGGCAACGAAGTGGTATGCCTGGATCTGGACGCCGACAAGATTGCACAACTGAAACAAGGCCATGTCCCGATTTTCGAGCCCGGTCTGGAAGCCATGGTCAGGAACTGCAGTGCCATCGGCACCCTGCGCTTCACCACCGATATTGCCGCAGCAGTGGCTCATGGTTATTTTCAGGTGATCGCCGTGGGCACACCGTCCGGCGAGGACGGTTCTG
Source organism: Betaproteobacteria bacterium (assembly GCA_021732805.1). Classification (GTDB taxonomy): domain Bacteria; phylum Pseudomonadota; class Gammaproteobacteria; order Burkholderiales; family SG8-41. The sequence goes on from JAKFUJ010000017.1 coordinate 949, forward strand.
CGGATCTCAGCCATGTTCTTGCCGCCGCGGCAAATATCGGCAAATACATGCAGGAATACAAGGTGGTCATCGACAAATCAACGGTACCGGTGGGTACCGCAGACCGCGTACGTCAGGTGATTTCGGCCGAACTCGCGAAGCGCAATGTCACCACGGAATTCAGTGTGGTGTCGAATCCCGAATTCCTGAAGGAAGGCGCCGCCGTTGCGGATTTCATGCGCCCGGACCGCATCATCGTCGGCATCAGTGACGAAAAAGCCCTGCAGTCCATGCGCCAGCTCTACGCCCCGTTCAACCGTAATCACAATCGCCTGATCAGCATGGATGTGCGATCGGCCGAGCTCGCAAAATATGCAGCCAATGCCATGTTGGCCACCCGAATCTCGTTCATGAACGAACTGGCGATACTCGCTGATGCCACCGGCGCGGATATCGAGAACGTCAGGCTCGGTATCGGTTCCGATCAACGGATCGGCTACGACTTTCTCTACGCCGGCATCGGTTATGGCGGTTCCTGCTTTCCGAAGGATATCCGCGCGCTGCAAAATACCGCCAACGAACACAATGTCAATCTGCATCTGGTGTCGGCCCTCGATGCAGTGAACAGGCGCCAGAAGAAGCTGATTGTCGACAAGATCGTGAAACGCTTCGGCAACGATCTCAGCGGTAAATGCTTCGCCCTGTGGGGACTTGCTTTCAAACCCAACACCGATGACATGCGCGAAGCGCCGAGCCTGGAAATCATCCGCGAACTGGTGGCCAGAAAAGCCAGCGTAATCGCTTATGACCCCATCGCGATGGACAATGCGAAAACCTGCCTTAGCGATGTCTCCAAAGTGTCATACGCCGCCAATCCGATGGCGGCAGTCAAGGATTGCGATGCGCTGATCATTGCCACCGAATGGCGGGAATTCAAAAGTCCGAACTTCAGCGCACTGAAATCCGCGCTGAAAACACCGGTTATTTTTGACGGCAGGAACCTTTACGACCCTCAGTACGTGGCCGGCTTTCACCTCGAGTACCACGGAATCGGTCGACAGGTTCCTGATGATCGGGTCACGTCCTGACCCCATGATAATTGCACCTGAATCCCGGTAGACTTCCCATTCGCAAGATGCACCAATTTCTGGAGCCTTCAGCAACATGACTCAAATCACCAAGGCGGTATTCCCGGTAGCGGGACTGGGCACGCGTTTTCTGCCCGCGACCAAAGCCAGCCCCAAGGAAATGCTGCCGATTGTCGACAAACCGCTGATCCAGTTTGCGGTCGAAGAGGCCGTCGCCTCCGGCATCACCGAGCTGATTTTCATCACCGGTCGCGGCAAGCGTGCAATCGAAGACCACTTCGACAAGGCCTATGAACTGGAGAATGAACTTGACGCTCACGGCAAATGGGAAATGCTCGATGCGGTGCGCAGTATCCTCCCCAAAAACGTCAATTGCGTGTACATCCGCCAGACTGACCCGTTGGGCCTGGGACACGCGGTACTCTGCGCCAAGTCGGTCATCGGGAATGAGGCGTTTGCCGTTCTGCTCGCAGACGATCTGATCGACGGCGCGCGACCGGCACTGCGGCAGATGATTGATGCCTACATGTATTACTCCTGTTCCGTGCTCGGTGTTCAGGACGTGCCGCGCACCGAGACCGGAAGCTACGGCATTGTGGCCTCGCAACAATTGGCCGAGCGCACTGAAAAAATCACAGCCATCGTCGAGAAGCCCAAACCGGATGTGGCGCCCTCCACCCTTGCGGTCGTAGGGCGCTACATTCTGACGCCGCAGATTTTTCACCATCTCGAAAAAGTCCAGGCAGGTGCAGGTGGAGAGATACAGCTCACCGACGCCATTGCATCCCTGCTCACCGAGCAGCAGGTACTGGCTCACCGTTATGAAGGCGTGCGTTACGACTGCGGCTCCAAGATCGGTTATCTGCAGGCCACGGTGGAACTGGGATTGCGCCACCCGGAAGTCGGCGAAAGTTTCCGGAAATTTCTCGCTGAACACCTGAGCAAGAAAACCCCGTGAATCTGCAGCCGGTCATACTTTGCGGAGGATCGGGCACACGCCTCTGGCCGTTATCCCGGGAGCAGTATCCCAAACAGTTGCTGGTGCTGGACGGCGACAGCACCATGCTTCAGGCCACGGCTCAGCGAATTGACGGGTCGATCAGCAATTCCGGCAGCACTGTGCTGCGCCCGATCATTGTCGCCAACGAAGACTACCGCTTTATCACTGCGGAACAGATGCGGCAGGCAGGCATCACGCCGGCGACGATCATCCTGGAACCCGCAGGACGCAATACGGCACCGGCCCTGACGCTTGCGGCCATGCATGCCCTGAAATCGGGAAATGATCCTGTGCTGCTGGTAATGCCTGCCGATCATGTCATTCGCGACAAGGCGACTTTTCGCATGGCAGTCGCCCGGGGGATTGCCCATGCCGATTCCGGAAAAATTGTCACCTTCGGCATTGCAGCCGATCGCCCGGAAACCGGCTACGGCTACATCCATGCACCGGGCGACGGGCATGACGTTCACGCCCCCCGGGATATCAAGGCCTTTGTGGAGAAACCGGATCCGGATACCGCCACGAAATATGTGGTCAGCGGCGAATACTTCTGGAATGCCGGCATTTTCATGATGCGCGCTTCAGTCTGGCTCTCTCTGCTCGGCACAACGCGATCCGACATTGTTGAAGCCTGCCGGATTGCCTTCAGTGACAGCTCGGTTGATCGCGACTTCCTGCGCGTCGGCGCAGAAGCATTCATGTCCTGCCCCGCAGACTCGATTGATTATGCCGTCATGGAAAAGCTGCCCGCAGGCACGGGAGTGGTCATTCCACTGGATGCGGGCTGGTCGGATGTCGGCGCATGGGATGCCCTGTGGCAGCTGGGCGAAAAGGATTCGGATAACAATATGCTGCAGGGTGACGTCATGGCGATTGAGACGCGTGACACACTGGCCATTGCCCAGTCGCGGCTGGTTGCACTGGTTGGCATCGACAATGCCGTTGTCGTGGAAACACCTGATGCCATTCTTGTAGCGCACAAAAAAAATATGCAGCAGGTCAAGGATATTGTGGCGCGCTTGAAAAGCAAGGGCAGGACTGAAGCAAACGCGCATCGCAAAATTCACCGGCCATGGGGCTATTACGACAGCATAGACTCGGGCGAGCGTTTCCAGGTCAAACGCATCGTTGTCAATCCCGGAGCCGCGCTCTCCCTGCAGATGCATCATCACCGTGCCGAACACTGGATAGTCGTGCACGGCACGGCGCGGGTGACACGCGGCGAGGAAACATTCCTGGTTTCAGAAAACGAATCGACCTATATCCCGCTCGGCACACGCCACCGGCTTGAAAACTGCGGCAAAGTTGCACTGGAAATGATCGAAGTGCAGTCAGGTTCTTACCTCGGGGAAGATGACATCGTGCGATTTGATGATACCTACGGGCGGAAATAGGCACCTGGCCGGACGCGCAAAACCACCGGATCATTGAAAGCGGTTTTGATATAAAAACCCTGAAATCCGTGATTTTCGCGATTACCTGACGATATCGGTTAGCTGGTAGCCGGTTGGCCGCCAAAGTCCTGATTGCGGAACCCGGGTTTATTAGAGCCTCGTTACGGCTTAAGATACTGGCGGACTGAATACCTCCCATCGCGATCGTCATCGAGGAAAGCACATATGAACAACGATCTCAAGGCCTACAATATTTTCGATTTGCGCGATATCGCGCTCAAACGCGTACCCAAGGGATTGTTCGAATTCGTCGATCGCGGCACTGAGGATGAGATCGCGCTGAAAAACAACCGTACGGTGTTCGACCGCATCCGCTTCCGCAGCCGCACCTTCGTCGACGTCTCCAAGCGCAATCAAGACACCACCATTTTCGGTGTCAGGCACAAGATGCCGCTGGTGATCGCACCCACAGGTGTTGCAGGCCTGCTCTGGCACGAAGGAGAAATCGCCTTGGCGCGTGCAGCACGCGCAGCAGGCATCCCGTTCACATTGGCCACCGGTTCGATTACCGCGATGGAGCGTGTCGCTGATGAGGCCGGCGGCGACCTGTGGTTCCAGCTCTACTTGTGGCCGGACCGTTCCATGTCGCATGAACTGGTCAACCGGGCCAAGGCTGCAGGCTACAAGACGCTGGTGGTCACCGTTGATGGCGTGTCTTCCGGCAATCGTGAATACAACCTGCGCAATGGCTTTACGCTGCCGTTCAGTCTCAATGCACGCAACACCTGGGACATGATGACGCACCCGCGCTGGCTGATGGGCGTGATGGGACGCTACCTGCTCACCACCGGCATGCCGATGTATGCCAACTACCCGGCAGCCGCCAAGGCAAAAATGACCAAAGGTCCGCCCGGACGCTCCAGCCTGCGCACGGACTCGATCAGCTGGGCTGACCTCGATGCGCTGCGCAAGATCTGGCCGCACAAACTCATCGTCAAAGGCATTCTCGATCCGCAAGATGCTATTTCCGCCGTCGATCACGGCGCCGACGGCATCGACGTCTCCAATCACGGCGGACGCAATCTTGACGGTATCGTTTCACCGATTGAAGTGTTGCCGGAAATCGTCGATGCCGTGGGCAAACGCGCGACCATATTCATGGACAGCGGCATTCGCCGTGGCAGCGATATCGTCAAAGCACTGGCGCTGGGCGCCAATGCGGTGATGGTCGGCCGTTCGACGCTGTACGGTGTGGCCGCCGGCGGCGAGACCGGTGCTGCACGCGCGTTGCAGATTTACCGCGATGAAATCCACCGCAACATGGCGCTGCTGGGCTGCAACACCATCGACGAAATCGGCCCGCAATGCCTGTTGTTTGCCGACAAACACGAATTGCGTCCGCCGAAAGAGCGTCCGATGCTGCGCGTGGTTGCCGAAGCGAAATCAGTGGAGTCCTGAGCAAACCGGATCAATCAGGCAAAAGCGCCGCCGTTATTCCCTGAGTGCTTTGACACGCTCGGGATCAAGACGCGTCCCGGGGAGATAGTTGAAGCGCGGCTCCACGGGTTCCGGCGCCACCTCGGCAAATTCGCGATACTTGGCCAGCACTGCGGGCACATATCGCTGCGTTTCCGGGTAAGGCGGGATACGCTCACCGTAGCGCAATACGGCATTTTCTCCGGCGTTATACGCAGCAAGCACCAGATCCAGGCGATTGTTGAACTGCTGCATCAAATGTTTCAGATAAAGCGTGCCGGCCCGCAGATTCACCTTGGGTGATTGGGTCAGATCCTTGATGCCATAACGCAGGGCCGTATCGGGCAAGACTTGCATCAGGCCAATCGCTCCCTTGGGCGAACGCGCCGATGGATCGTAGCCGGACTCGACAAATATCACGGCATGAACCAGCGCCAGTTCCAGGCCGGCCTCCCGCGCAGCGCTGTATATCAATTTGGCATAAGGCTTGTCTGCCAGACGCGCGGTGATGGCCTGCGCCCTGCGAGCCGCAGGCGTCTGTCCATCCGGTGGGAGCGGACGATACGTTTCAGGTTGCACATTCAGCCGATAGGGAGAGTCTGCTGCATTGTCCGGCACAACCAGACGGAATGCATCGGGCTGCACGTTCAGCCGATGCCCGGAAGCCGCAGCGGATTGTGGGGCCGCGAAAATTGGCGTGGCGGTCAGACAACCCAATGCGGAAATCATCAGCAGGTCTGGCAAAAAAATCCTGGTCATGGATCACAGTACGTCCGCGCAAACAGGGGAATCAGTATCCCAAGAATCAGCCGCGCACATCAACGCTATTGAGTATTCCCAAAAACATGACAGCCTCGTCAGAGGCATGTTTTTGTCATGAATTATGCAACTCTCAATAATTCAATATCCGAGGATGTGCCCAGTCAAACGTCGGGGATTTGCAGTGAAATCCTGCTCCGAATGGCCTTTTACCTCTTGCTCATCAGGTTTTTTCTTTCTCTCCGCCCAGCGCTTTGACCAGATCGGCAAGCAGCAGCGACAGTTCACCGGTCATCAGCGCAAAGTCGATTTCAAACTGTTCACCCTCGTCCTCGACTTCGGTATCCGATTCGCGTTTGAGGATTTCCAGGAAAATCAGACGCTTGACCTGCAATTGTTCAGTCAGCACGAATGAAATCCTGTCGTTCCAGGTCAGACCCAGTCGCACCACAGTCTTGCCGGCAGCGATGTGATCACGGATTTCCTTGCCATCCAGTTTGTGTCGAGAGTAGCGCACGGTCGCTTTGCCGGCATCTGCCGCACGCAGTTCAAGATCCTGATCGATGGTGAACACACCCGGCGCATCGCCCTTCACCAGCCATTCCGCCATCGCTGCCGCCGGTGAACGCTGCGTTTCCAGCCGCAGCGCATGCACATCATCGTCAGCCCGGCGCAAAGCCTCCATGAACTGCTCGGCCCTGGCATCCCCGGCTGCATCGACTGCCAGCCAGTGATGTGCGGAATCAATCCAGGCGTGGGTTGTACGCCGTCGCGACAGCGCACGCGGCAGCAGCTCGTTCATCACCTGCATCTTGAGGTCGCGCATCTGCTTGCGGCCGACCGGACGCCCCTGCTGCGCGGCAATCGCCACTGAGCGATCCTCCGCTTCCTGGCGGATCACCGATGCCGGCAACAATTTCTGCTCCATCGCCAGGGCCAGCAGCCACTGACGCTGCTGCTGATACAGAAACCGGACGTCGTCACGCGGACAAACCCAGCCCGCGCTTTCCATCTGGAAACCGCCACAGGGATGCAGCGGTTGTTGCGCGAGTTTTTGTTCGAGTTCGTCGGCATCGACGGACCATTCCGCCGGCAGGCGGTAGAGCACAAGATTCTTGAGCCACATGATGGGGATAAAAAGCGTCCGATTATACGGACACCTGGCAGGGTCGAACAGCACCCGCCTGATACCTTATCCCGCTTGAATGCTGAAACTTTCAGTTTGCGGTCCGCACAGAACGAGCAGACGGGTTAACTGACCGCGTCGCCGTCCGGTTCAATCGTGGCATCCTGCCTGGTTCTGGCAATTTCCTCGGCGTAATTTCGAGCGTCGATCTCGGTCTCGAATGACGCCAGCGGTTTGTCAAAACCGGTTTCGCATACATCCCATTTGTTGTTTTTCCCAAGCGACACGCTAAAAACAGTCGCGCCCTTCTGATCAAATCCCATATTTGCCACCTTCAATTAAAATTTAAAATCGGAACAGTCCTCAAACTGCATGGTCTTGCCATCTCAATGCCAAATCCCGCAATTGCGTACGCCAGTCAGTTCGGCTTGTCCGTCTTGCCTCCGCTCTTGAATGCCGGGCTTGAATGATCATTCGCCTGTCCCGGTTTTGGCATTTCGGGGGTGGCGCCCTTGAGCACATCAGGCGCCGGAAGCTTGGGTGTCGGCTCGGTCACCGGCAATGGATCTCCCGGCTGCATCAGTGATGGTTGCGGTGCAGCCGGCACGGGGTCCTCTTTTTTCCCGCAACCACCCATGATCACGGCAGCAGCAATTAACGGCACCATATAGTTGTTCATTTCTCGCCTCCTTCAAATGCAGAAAATTCTTGTGCGCCGGTTGGTCGCGCGCAGTCGCCTTCAGCCCCCGCAATCCTGCTTTGGGCACAACCGTGGCCATTAAAAATATTGTCAACCGATCAGCCGGGTTATTCCGTGCGGTATCGAACACACTGTGCAGAGACACCGTTGCTTATGCTGAGCTGCCCCTGAAAACAGTCGCCAATTGATTCAAATGACGACTGCCGCCCTCAGTACGGTAATCCCGGCTGCGCTCCAGTCCAGGCTGGTAACCGGTATCATCGCCCCTTTATTGCAACCACCTCCCTACAAATCATGTCCAGCGTCAGCTACGAAAACGTCGCCACCGCCGCCCTTTCTTCCTCCGCACCGCGCATCCTGCAATCCATGCTCGCCCTCGATGACTTCGAGGAAGCTGCCCGCCGCCGCATTCCGCGCCCGATCTTCGGCTATATCAACGGCGGCGCCGAAACCAACGCCTCGCTGCACGACAACCGCGCGGTGTGGGACGAACTGCAGTTCATACCCAGATCGCTGGTCGATACCAGCGCGCGCTCACTGGCCACGACATTGATGGGAAAAAGCTACGACCTGCCCTTCGGCATCCCGCCGATGGGCGGCACCGCAATGGCCTGCGCTGACGGCGACGTGGCGCTGGCGCGTGCCGCAGCCCGCTCCAACATTCCGATGGTGGTCAGCGGCGCGGCACTGACCCCGCTGGAGCGCATCAAAAAAGAAGGCAGCACTGCCTGGTTCCAGGCCTACCTGCCCGGTGAAGACGATGTGATCCGGCAACTGCTGGAACGCGTTGAGCGCGCCGGCTACGACACGCTGGTGCTCACCGTCGACGTCTCCGTGCTCGCCAACCGCGAGAACAATGTGCGCACCGGTTTCAGTACACCGCTGCGGCCTTCCCTGCGCCTCGCCTGGGACATGGGCACGCGGCCAGGCTGGGCACTGAGCATGCTGCGCCATACGCTGACCCACGGCATGCCGCATTTCGAAAACATGGGCCCGCGCGTGCCGATGATCTCCGCGCTCAACCGCCAGGCCGGACGCCGCGACAAGCTGTCATGGCCGCATGTCGAACTGATGCGCAAACTGTGGAAAGGCCGCTTCGTGATCAAAGGCATCCTCGATCCGCAGGACGCCGCGCGCGCGCGCGATGCCGGCGTCGATGGCGTTGTCGTGTCCAACCACGGCGGTCGCCAGCTCGACGGCGCAGTAAGTCCGCTGCGCATGCTGCCGGCGATCAAGGCCAATGCCGGCAACATGGCGGTGATGATGGACAGCGGCGTGCGGCGCGGCACCGATGTGCTGAAGGCGTTGGCGCTGGGCGCCGACTTCGTGTTCGTCGGCCGCCCCTTCCTCTATGCGATCGCCGTTGGTGGCGAACACGGCGCGCAACACGTCATCAACGTGCTGCGCAGCGAATTGATGACCGACATGGCGCTGGTCGGCGTCAATACTGTCAAGGAACTGCGGCCGGAGCTGTTGCTGGATCGTAGCGCATGGGACTGGCGCAGCGCTGGTGTATCGAATAAATAACTTATAAAACAATTACTTAGAAATTACCCCCCTCTCCCAAAGCATTGGGAGAGAGGGAAACAAAATCAAACCGCCCCCGCAGCCTTCAGTGCCGCAATCGCGGTCGCGTCGTAACCCAACTCCCCCAGAATCAAATCCGTCTGCGCACCCACCGCCGGCACCGGATCCATGCGCGCCTCAAAGCCTTCAAAAGTTGCCGCCGGCAACAGCGCCGGTATCGGCCCCGCCGGCGTATCGACTTCACGCCAGCGTTTGCGCGCCCGCAACTGCGGATGATCCCAGACCTGGTCCGGCGTGTTGAGCCGTGAATTGGCAATATCGGCTGCGTCGAGTTTCGCCACCACCGCCTCACTCGTCCATTCCGTGAAAGTGTTTTCGATCAACCCCACCACTTCAGCGCGTGCCGCGGTGCGTTTGCTGTTGTTGTCGTAGCGCGGATCCTTGGTCAGATCCGGACGGCCCAGCACCTTGTCACAGAAGTTCGCCCACTCGCGCTCGTTCTGGATGCCGAACAACACGTCACCGTCTTTCGTGCGAAAACGGCCATAAGGCACGATGGTCGCGTGATCCGGACCGCTGCGCCGCGGCGCCTTGCCCGAGTAGTGTGTGTAATACAGCGGATGTCCCATCCACTCCGCCATGGTCTCGAACATCGTCAGATCAATATGCGTGCCCTCACCCGTGCGTTCGCGCGTGTAGAGCGCAGCCAGAATTGCGGAATAAGCATGCAGCCCGGTGCCGATATCCGTAATCGAAATCCCGACCTTCGCTGGGGACTCCGGTGTGCCGGTCAACGACAGCACTCCCGCCTCGCCCTGAACCAGCAGATCGTAGGCTTTTTTCTTCGAGTACGGTCCGGTCGTGCCGTAACCCGATACATCGCAGACAATCAGCCGCGGGTGTTGCTTGCGCAACTCGGCAGCACCGAGTCCCAGCCGCTGCGCTGCACCCGGCGCAAGGTTCTGGATGAACACATCAGCACCGGCGATCAGCTTGGCGAGAATATTCTTTGCTTCAGGATGTTTG